>NZ_DASZBY010000005.1:0-77837 GCF_035943795.1 Aliidongia sp.
CGGATGCCGAATTCTGCCTGCTGCATCGCGTGCAGTCTTGCGAAAACCTGAAGCTTCTGACCGACACCGTCGTGACCGGACTTACGGGCGCACCGGGCAATCCGGAGGAAGTCTCCGGCGTCGTCTGTGCCGACGGCGCGACTTATAGCGCCCGCATCGTCGTTCTGGCGGGGGGCGCGCTCAATTCCCCGCGAATGCTGCAAGCTTATTTCGATGAAGCCAATCTGACGGCCCAGCTTCCGGCCGCGCTGAACATCGGGCGCAACTACAAATGCCACCTGAACAGCGCCTTGATCGTCTTCTCCGCTGGCCCGATCACGGACCTGCTGCGCAAAACCACGATCCTGTTTCATGACGGCTTCCCACATAGTTCGGTCCAGAACCTCGGCTGGCTCGATGGCGAATTGATCGCGCCGGAGCTCCCGCGTGCGGCACCCCATTGGGTCGCCGACTTCGCTGGACGTCATGCCTATGGCTTCTGGATCACCACCGAGGACGGTTCCCATCCGGAGAACCGCCTCGCACCGTCGGGATCGGACGCGCGCTATGGCGTGATCGACTACGACCGGGATCGGTTGCCGCCGGCAGAGACGGAGCACAAGCGCCTGATCCGGACATTGGAGCATCAGCTGCTGCGCAGCGGCTACGCCGGCTTCGTGAAGCGCATGCCGGTCGATAACACGGCCCACGCCTGCGGCACGTTGATGGCGGGGAGTGATCCGACATTCTCAGTGGTCGATCGCAACGGCAAGGTTCACGGCATGGCCAACCTTTACGTCGCCGACGGCTCGGTTATGCCGAGGTCCGGGCGGGTTAATCCGGCGCTGACGATTTATGCCTGGGGGTTGAGGCTGAGCGATCATCTGCAAGCCCGGCTGAGGCGCGAGAGCTGAGCATGGCAAAGCGCGCTTCCAAGGCCGATCGCGATCAACCGAACCCGATCCGGTTCGGCCGAGAAATCTGCGGCGATCTTGCCCAGGCCGAGCGGCGTGAATGGTGGCTGGCCAATGGCATGGGCGGCTACGCCGCCGGGACCGTCGCGGGGACATTGACTCGGCGCTATCACGGCCTGCTGATTGCTCCGGTCAATCCCCCGCTTGGTCGGCATCTGGTGTTTGCCAAGGCCGACGCCAGCCTGGTCGAAGATCAACGCGAGACCCCGCTCTATACCAACCGCTGGGACGGCGGCGTGGTCGATCCATCTGGGTATTTACACCTGGAATCCTTTCACCTCGACGGGCGCATGCCGGTGTGGCGCTACGCGATCGGGCACCGAACGCTCGAAGCCCGGATCTGGATGGAACGGGGCGAGCACACGACCTGCCTTGCCTATCGGCTGTCGGACCCATCGCCGTCGGGGAACCCGCTACAGCTGCGTATCCGATTGCTAGCCAACGCGCGGGACCATCACGCGTCTGCCGAGGCCGGCGAATTCGCGCCCGCCGTCACCGGTGAAGGCGCGCGCCTCACCGTCGGTTTCCCAAGCTGGTTCGCACTGCATTTTCTGACGGATGGCGGGGCCATCGAACCGCGGACGAGCTGGATCGCGAATTTCGATCTGCCGACGGAACGGGAACGCGGTCTGCCCGACCGCGACAATCATCTGTGCGTCGGCGAGGCGCTGCTGCAGTTGAAACCCGGCGAATGGGTCGGTGTCACGGCGAGCCTGGGAGAGAAGCCGGTAGCGAAGCTATCGCAATCGATGCAGCGCGCGCTCGACCGGGACCTAGGCCTGCTTGCCGTGGCCGAACAGAGCCATACGGCGTTCGTCGGCGCACCGGACTGGGTCCGCCGGCTGATCCTGTCCGCCGACGATTTCGTCTTCAAGCGGACGGTGGAGGGAGTGACCGACGGGCGGTCCATTATCGCCGGATACCCCTGGTTCGGCGATTGGGGCCGGGACACGATGATCGCCTTGCCTGGGCTGACGATCGCCTGCGGTCAGTTCGAGAGCGCCCGAAAGATCCTCGCGACTTTCGCCGAGTTCGTCGATCGCGGCATGTTGCCGAACGTCTTTCCCGGCGCCGGCGATACACCAGAATATAACACCGTCGATGCCGCCCTTTGGTACGTCGAGGCCTGGCGCGCCTACGTCGAGGCGACCAACGACTGGGCAGCGGTCGCAGAGGTATTTCCGACCTTGGCCGGGATCATCAACGCCTATCGCGACGGCACGCGCTACGGCATCCACATGGATCCGGCCGACGGGCTGATCTACGCCGGAGAGTCCGGCGTGCAATTGACCTGGATGGACGCCAAGGTCGGCGATTGGGTCGTAACGCCGCGCCAGGGCAAGCCGGTCGAGATCGCGGCACTCTGGTACAACGCGCTCTGTATCATGGCCGATTTTGCCGACAAGGGGGGGTATGACTCCGCCCCTTATCGCACGCTGGCCAAGGGGACTCGCGAAGGTTTTCAGCGCTTTGTGCGGACGGACGGTGCCGGGCTTCATGACGTGCTCGACACACCGGCCGGCATCGATGCGACCATCCGGCCGAACCAGATCTTCGCCGTCAGCCTGCAGCATTCGCCCCTCGACAAACCGGCGCAACGGGCGGTGGTTGGCACGGTCGGCGACCGTCTGCTTACCTCATACGGGTTGCGTTCCTTGGACCCGGCGGACCCCGCCTATAAGCCGCACTATCAGGGCGGCGTCTTGGAACGCGACGGATCGTACCACCAGGGCCCGGTCTGGGTCTGGCTGCTGGGCCACTATGCCCTGGCTGAACATCGGACCGGTGTCGATGCGCGAACCGCGCAGCAGCGCTTGTCGCCGATCCGCGACCATCTGTTCGACGCCGGCCTCGGAACCGTCAGCGAGATCCTGGACGGGGCTGAACCGCACCTGCCGCGCGGCTGTCCCGCCCAAGCATGGTCGGTCGCCTGCGTGCTCGATGCGTGGTTGCGCCTGGAGCGGGCCGCGAATGAAGAAGAACAAAAACCCTCCGGTCCATCACAGCGGAAATCGGCGCAATGACAGCGGAACAAGATCGGCTCGATGCGGCCGTACGCGGCGAAGCCAAATGGCGGCGCTGGGGACCTTATGTCAGCGAGCGTCAATGGGGCACCGTCCGGGAGGACTATAGTTCGGGCGGCACCGCCTGGGACTATCTGCCCCATGACCATGCCCGAAGTCACGCCTATCGCTGGGGCGAAGACGGGTTGGCGGGGTTCGGCGACGAAAAGCTGCATTGGTGTTTGGGCCTGGCGCTGTGGAACGGGCAGGACCCTATTCTGAAGGAGCGTCTGTTCGGGTTGACCAATTCGGAAGGCAATCACGGCGAGGACGTCAAAGAACTCTATTATTATTTGGACGGGACGCCGACCCATTCTTACATGCGGATGCTCTATAAATATCCGCAGCGAGCTTTCCCCTATGGCGACCTGGTCGCGGAAAATCGCCGGCGCGGCAATGGAGCGCCCGAGTACGAGTTGATCGATACGGGCGTGTTCGCCGATCGCTGCTATTTCGACGTCACGATCGAATACGCCAAGGCCGACGTCGATGACATCCTGATGCAGATCACGATCGAGAACCGAGCGGATGTGCCGGCGACACTCTCGGTGCTGCCGCATCTTTGGGCGCGCAACACATGGTCCTGGAGCGCCGGCAGCGAGCGCCCGGTGCTGATGGCCATGCCGGACGGGTCGGTAGCAGCACATTACCCGAAGTCCACGTCGCTGCGGCTCAGCATCGACCAGGTCGACGAGCTGTTGTTCTGCGAGAACGAGACCAACACCCGCCGGCTGTTCGGCACCGACGCTCAGGGCTTCTTCAAGGACGGTATCAACGACTACGTGGTGTCGGGCGACCGCGGCGCCATCAATCCGTTGCGCCAGGGTACCAAATGCGCAGCTCTGACGAAGCTCACCGTGCCGGCACTGGGCGCCAGACGAGTGCGCCTGCGACTGCGGCCCGAAGGCCAAGCGAAGGATCCGTTCAAGGATTTCGCCCGCCTGTTCGCGAAGCGGAAGGTCGAAGCCGATGAATTCTACGAGGCGCTGCAGAGCGGGATCGCCGATCCCGACGCCCGGCTCGTCCAGCGTCAAGCGCTCGCCGGCCTTCTCTGGTCGAAGCAATTCTATCACATCGACGTGCCCCGATGGTTGGCGGGCGACCCGACCCAACCCGCCCCGCCAGCCGAACGCAAGCACGGCCGTAACAGTGAGTGGATGCATCTCAACAACGCCGACATCGTCTCGATGCCGGACAAATGGGAATACCCCTGGTACGCGGCCTGGGACCTCGCCTTTCACTGCGTCACCTTCGCGCTGATCGATCCCGAATTCGCCAAGAGCCAACTCGTTCTCTTGACCCGCGAATGGTACATGCATCCGAATGGCCAGCTACCGGCCTATGAATGGGCCTTCGGCGACGTGAACCCGCCGGTTCATGCCTGGGCGGCGTGGCGGGTCTACGAGATGGACAAGGCGCAGCAGGGTGTCGGCGACCGCGCCTTCCTGGAACGCGTCTTTCACAAGCTGATGCTGAATTTTACCTGGTGGGTGAACCGCAAGGACGCCGGCGGCCGCAACATCTTCCAGGGCGGCTTCCTCGGGCTCGACAATATTGGGCTGTTCGACCGTTCGGCTCCGCTTCCGACAGGCGGTACCATCAATCAGTCGGACGGGACCGCCTGGATGGCGATGTATTCGCTCAACCTGATGCGCATCGCAATCGAGCTTGCCGAGGACAACCACGTCTACGAGGATATCGCGACCAAGTTCTTCGAGCATTTCCTCTACATCGCCGAGGCCATGACCAACATCGGCGGCGACGGCATGGGGCTGTGGGACGAGCAGGACCAGTTCTTCTATGACGTCCTGAAGCTGCCGGGTGGGGCCAGCGTCCCGCTTCGCGTCCGCTCCATGGTCGGGTTGATCCCGATCTATGCGGTAGAAGTCATCGATTCCTCGATCTTCGAGAAGCTGCCGGCGTTCTCGCGGCGCCTGCGCTGGTTCCTCAACCACCGTCCGGATCTGGCTGCACTCGTCTCACGCTGGACCGAGCCCGGCATGGGCGAGCGTCGGTTGCTGTCTCTGCTGCGCGGTCATCGGCTGAAAGCATTGCTCCGCCGCATGCTCGACGAAACCGAATTCCTGTCCGACCACGGCATCCGCGCGGTGTCGAAGTATCACGAGGGGCATCCGCTGGAGTTCGAGCACAACGGCCAACATTTCGGTGTGAGCTATACGCCGGGTGAATCAACCTCCGGCCTGTTTGGCGGCAATTCGAACTGGCGCGGGCCGATTTGGATGCCGGTCAACTACCTGCTGATCGAGTCCCTGCGGTCCTTCCATAGCTACTATGGCGACGACTTCCGCGTCGAATGCCCTGCTGGGTCGGGCAACCTCCTGCATTTGGGCCAAATCGCAGAGGAACTGGCCGTCCGCCTCAGCCGGCTGTTCCTTCGCGGCGAGGACGGTCGGCGCCCGGTGCTGGGTGACAACAGCACCATCCAGGCCGACCCCGCCTTCCGTGACCATGTCCTGTTTTATGAATATTTCCACGGAGATACCGGACGCGGCGTCGGCGCCTCCCATCAGACCGGCTGGACCGCGTTGGTCGCACTGCTGCTGCAAGCCTATCCACAAGCGCCGGCGCTGGACGAGCCGGCGGAGACCGAGCCGTCCGCCGACAAGGAGCGCGAGCATGTATGACATCCTCACGCATGCGGTCTTGCGCAACCGGCATTCCGCGCGGGGCGGCAAGGCCGCGGTCGCCGTCGTCTATGCGGCGGCGCTGTTTCAGGGATTGACCCTGGTCAGCTTTCCGGCGAGCAGCGCCATTCTAAAGCAGATGAACGGCCTATCCGATAGCCAGTACGGTGCCATCTTCCTGCCTCAGGTCGCCTGCGCCGTGTTGGGCGCACTCGCCGGCGGATCCCTGGTCAACCGGCTGGGGTTGGTTACGATCTTCGTCGTTACCCTGCTAGCGAACGGCCTTTCCCAATTGTTGCTCGCGGTAAGTGCTGCGGTCCCAATCGGATTAGCTTATCCCCTAATTTTGCTGGGCACCGCGGCGCTTGGCCTCGGCTTCGGGTTGGGCGGCGGTCCTCTCAACAGCTATCCCCGGCTGCTGTTCCCAACCCGCGGCGGAAGCGCGATTTTGGCACTGCACTCGGTGATGGGCATCGGGCTTACCCTCGGCCCGCTGCTGGTCGGATACCTGGCGATGCGAGGCTATTGGCTAGCCTTTCCACTGGGACTGACGGTCGCCTGCCTCGCGCTCTTGGGACTCTCGGCCGGCGTGGGCTTCCCAGAAGACGCGCCACCACTGGCCGCAGCCCGAGCCGCCACGATCAAGCCGACCTCGGCCCCCGAATTCTGGCTCTTCCTCGGCATCGCCGCTGTCTATGCCTTCGCCGAGGGCACATTCTCGAACTGGGCCGTGATCTACGTCCATGAATCCCGGGGCTTCTCCGATGGTGTCGCCACCTCGTCGCTGGCGGCCTTCTGGGCCGCGTTGGTCGTTGGCCGGTTGCTGGTGTCCGCCCTGCTGCTGCGCATAGCGCCGATGGTGCCTTGGGCGCTGTTACCGATATTGATGATCGGAGCGTTTCTGATGCTGCCGATTGTGGCGACGCCAACATCCGCGATCCTTGGGTTCGCCCTGGCTGGCTTGGCTTGCTCTGCGTTTTTTCCATTGACGGTCGCGACAGCCTCCGCACGCTTCCCGCAGGCAGTCGCCTTCATCGCGTCGATGCTGACGGCGGCACTGATGGTCGGGGTCGGCATTGCATCGTTCGTCATCGGCGGGCTGCGCGACGTGCTGTCACTGGAGCAGCTCTACCGGGCTTCGGTGATCTACCCTGTTTTAGCGTTGGTCCTGATCGGGTTCGTTGTTCGAGCGATCAGGCTTCGGACACTATCGACATCATGAGTACTACAGCAATCGCCACTTTGGCTGTCCGATGTTGTCTTGTCCTGCTGTTCCTGCCATTCAGCGCGTTGGACAAGATCTTTGGCTTCACCGGCACCGTGGCACATCCCTATACATCGGGAGAGCCCCATGAGTAGCCCGCAATCGATGTACCCCAGACCGCTAGCGTCGTGATCATCTCTCGTTCTGTTTTCCGTTTGAGGCGCCCGATGTTCCGGCCTCGCTTGTCTACTTACCCACTTATGGGAGCTATCTCATGAACCCCGTCCAGGTCCCGCCGGCACCGCCGGTTACGCTCGTCCTCTTCGGCGCATCGGGCGATCTGACCCGACGGCTCCTTGTGCCGGCGATGATCAACATGACGCGGCTGGGGCTCGCAAAAGACGGTCTGCGTATCTTGGGGGTTGGTATCGAGCCGGGAGATGGGGCGACGCTACGCAAGGCGCTCGACGATTTCACCCCGGAGGCCGGCGGCGAAGGCGCGGTCGAGAAGGGCGAAGCGTGGAAACAGCTGCGTAGCCGCATCGACTATATCCAGGGTGACTTCACCGCAGACGCGGTCTATCGGCAGATCGCCGAGTGGATTGCCCATGCGTCGACCGGCAATGCTGCTTTCTATCTGGCGGTTCAGCCGCGCTTCTTCGGCGACATCGTCGACAAACTGGCCGACAACAAGCTGCTGGACGAGACGCCAACGGCATTTCGCCGGATTGCGATCGAGAAGCCGTTCGGCCAAGACCTGCCGTCTGCCCGCGCGCTGAACGCGCGAATCCTGAAGCGGGTGTCGGAGAGCCAAGTCTACCGGATCGATCATTTCCTGGGCAAAGAGACTGTCCAGAATATCATGACGGCGCGCTTCGCCAACATGATGATCGAGCGGCTCTGGACCAACGACTGCATCGATCATGTTCAGATCACTGCCGCCGAGACGGTCGACGTCGGCACGCGCGGCAAGTTCTACGACAGCACCGGTGCGCTGCGCGACATGGTGCCGAATCATCTGTTCCAACTGCTGGCCATGGTGGCGATGGAGCCGCCCAACAGCTTCGACGCCGAGGCGATCCGCGACGAGAAGGGCAAGGTGCTGCGGGCAATCCGCACCTACTCGCCAGAGGAAGCGGCCCGAAGCGGGGTTCGGGGCGCCTACGCCGCCGGTAAGCTCGACGGCACCGCCGTGCCGGCCTACACGGAGGTGCCGAACGTCGCGGGCGACAGCAGCACCGAGACCTACGTCGCGCTCAAGCTGTTGATCGATACCTGGCGCTGGGCCGGCGTGCCGTTCTATCTGCGCACGGGCAAGGTAATGGCGGCCCGCAACACCGAGGTGGTCATCGCCTTCAAGCCGGTGCCCTTCGCCCAATTCGGCAAGACGCCGGCTGGCAGCCTGCCGGCGAACCGGCTGATCATCCACATCCAGCCCGACGAGGGCTTGAGCATGGACATCCTGATCAAGCGGCCGGGCCTGGCGGTCGATGCGGTGCCGGTGAACCTGGATTTCCACTACGCCGACCGCTTCGACATTGCCCATCAAGTCGGGTACGAATCCCTGCTCTACGATCTATTCATCGGCGACCAGACGTTATTTCAGCGTGCCGACGCGATCGAGGCCGGCTGGGCTGCGGTGCAGCCGTTCCTGGATCTCTGGGCCGCCAGCGGCAAGCCCGATCTCTATGCACCGGGGAGTCTGGGTCCCGACTCTGCAGACGAGTTGCTCGCGCGCGATGGGCGCGTCTGGCACGAACTCGCGGCGCAAGTGCCGAAGCCATGATCCGGCACTTCGATGCCATCGTCATCGGTGCCGGCCAGGCCGGTCCCGCACTCGCGGGCCGGCTGACCGCTGCCGGCATGACCGTAGCCCTGATCGAGCGCAAATTCTTCGGCGGCACCTGCGTCAACAACGGCTGCATGCCGACCAAGGCGCTAGTCGCCAGCGCCAAGGTCGCCCATCAGGCGCGTCGAGCGACTGAGTATGGCATCGATATCGGCGGCCGGGTCGCGGTCGATATGGCCGCGGTGAAGGAGCGCAAGGATGTCGTCACGGCGACGGCACGACACAACATCGAAACATGGCTGAAAGGCATGGATCGTTGCACCGTCATCGAAGGGCAGGCCCAGTTCGAGTCCCGCCACAGAGTCCGGGTCGGCGATGCACTGATCTCGGCCGACCGGATCTTCATCAATGTCGGCGGTCGGGCGACGGTACCGGATTTTCCAGGCATCAATCACGTGCCCTATCTGACCAACACTTCGATTCTGGAACTCGATCGGTTGCCCCGTCATCTCGTCGTCGTCGGCGGCAGCTATATTGGCCTCGAATTCGCCCAGATGTACCGGCGCTTCGGCAGCGCCGTGACCGTCATCGAACGGGGGCCTCGACTGGTTCAGCGCGAGGATGAGGATATCTCTGCCGCGATAAAGGCTATCCTCGAGGCCGAAGATATCACGGTCCGTACCGGGGCCGAATGCATCAGGTTTGAGCCCCGCGGCGCTGACGTCGCCGTCGGCGTCAACTGCACGGCCGGACCGCCGGAGATTGTAGGATCGCATGTCCTGCTTGCGGTTGGCCGGAGCCCGAACACCGACGATCTTGCGACGGACAAGGCCGGTGTGGCGACCGATGCGCGCGGCTTCATCGTCGTCGATGACGAACTGCGGACCAGCGCGCCCGGCATTTGGGCGATGGGCGACTGCAATGGAAAGGGCGCATTTACCCACACCGCCTACAACGACTTCGAGATCGTTGCGGCAAACCTGCTCGATGGCGCGTCGCGCAAGGTCAGCGACCGGATCCCATGCTACGGCCTATTCATCGACCCGCCGCTGGGCCGCGTCGGTATGAGCGAAGGCGAAGCGCGAAAAGCCGGCCGCTCGATCCGCGTCGGCATGCGGCCAATGACGCGCGTTGGGCGCGCGGTCGAAAAGGGCGAGACCCAGGGCTTCATGAAGATCGTGGTCGATGCCGCCACCGACAAAATATTGGGGGCCGCCATCCTGGGTGTTGGCGGCGACGAAGCTGTGCACAGCATTCTCGACACGATGGCCGCGAATGCCTCGTACCGAACGCTGCAGCAAACGGTCCATATCCACCCGACGGTGTCTGAACTGATCCCGACGGTACTCGGCGAGTTGCGCCCATAACCCGCAGTCCGGCCAGATCGCTTCCGCCACGAGCCTGGATGCGACCGCGACTTTGCCGCAGCATCAAGGTTTTCGCAGGGAGCGAAAGCAGCCGAGCGAGGCTGCGGCACCGAAGACAAGGGCCGCATAAGCGATGGGCGCATGGGGGGAGAGTGCCGGAAGCCACTGGAGCAACAGTGTCCCGTTTCCGCCGGGAATAAGCGTCGTTCCGATGCCCATCGCGACGCCGCCAAACAGCCTGCGCGGTATCGGACGCCACGGCAGCCGCAGCTGGAATTTCCCATCCTGCCAAGCGCAAATCGCAGCGCCGGCCAGCGCCGCCACTGAGACGGCGCAAAGCGCGATATCCCGCGCTTGTGCGCTTTTCAGCGCTTCGGCGAGCCGGTCGAGGTTGAGTGGATAGGCCCATGTCTCGTCCAGGGCATAGAGCAGGCCACCGCACACCCCGAGTACGACCGCCGCCTGTTCGGGCGTACCGCGCTCGCGCCCGCTCTTGCGCCAGATGAGCGCCAGTTCCCGAAGACAGCCTACCGAGATCAAAGCAAGCAGGAGCACGCTTTCTCTGGAGGGTTCGACGAGGATGCTGGTCCCGCTCGCAAGCGGAATTATCCCGGGGATTGGTAATTCATGCGATGCCCAGGCCCCGAACAGCATTCCGAGAATGCTGACGAGAAAGCTGAGATTGCCTGCCGCCAGCCGGTTCAGCGTGCCGAACGTACAACCGCCATTGATCGCGGCACCGGCACCGAACAGGACCCCACCTGCCACCGACCAAAATGTGGGTGGATAGCTGGCCATCGGAACGGCGCCGGCACCCACCCAGAACATTAGCGTGATCGATAAGGCCGCCCAAAGGCTGCACCGGAGAAACGACAGGAAGAGGCGCCCCGATCGATTCTCCATCACGGCTGTGACGGCGCTCGTCACACAAAATCCGCCGCGTTGGGATGCATATCCGAAGGTGGCCGCGCAGATAATGGAAAAGATCAACGTCGCCATTCTGCTCACAACCCGACCGATTCCGCCCGTTTCGTCACCCGGCACCCGACGTTTTCATCGGGCACAATAGAGGCCGAGACAATACTTCGATGGCGAAATCTATTTCAATAAATCAAATCGATAGTCAAAGAAGATTGGAAAAAATATGCGTGGGTGTCCAGGTCATCAGCATCGGGCTGGAAAGTCTGGCAGTCACCATCTTTGGCCATGGCGCTCACACTTGACGTGGCGGAGGCCGCGATCGGCGAGGCGGTTTGCCTGGCTGTTTCGGCCCCGTTGAAGCTGGGCTCCGTTCTCCTCAAATCTTGTGTTGGCGCGGTCGCTTCGGAAATGCCAAGGTCTCGCATTTTTTTGGGCCGAACAGCGTCGAGAACTCCGCCCCGGCGTTTTGCAGCAGGAAATTCGCCTCGCTGGAGGAGATGCTGTCGCCCTCGAGGATCCACCCGTCGATTAGATCATCGTCGGCGAGTTCACGTATCTTGCGTCTGGCCAACTCGATGATAGTCCCGCTGATCGTGCGGCTGCCGATATAGCTTGGCCATGTCTTCGCCATGAAGCCCCAGATCCGCGCCGCAAGCGCGCGATGATCGAGCGCGAGGACGAGCAACAGACGGGCATAGACCTCGTTGAGCGGCAGATCGCGCTGCTCCACCCGAAAGTCGGATTCGGCCATAACGGCGGCTGCCTCGTGGTTCCGCCCTATCAATATCAAGAACGATATGATTTGGTTCTCGGTCTGCTTACCGAGCATGAAATCCTTCCGCTTCAGCGAAGCAGCCAGAATTTCCCTCAGCTTCGACAGGGAGGCCGCAAGGTCCCCCTTTACGGAACTGAGTTGGGCAGAGGCGACATCCAGCTCCGTTCGATGCAGATCATTCCCGCCATTCTGTTCGATCAGATCGTAGGTCTGGTCGATCAGAAGGGCCGCCTCATCGAAGCGGCCCTCGATAATGTTCAGCCGGGCGCTGTCGATCGCGACCTCGGCCGTATATTTGTAGAATCCGTGCAGGATGCTGAGCTGCCGGACCTCGTCCAGCATCGCGCGAGCACGCGCGCCGTCGAATCGGTGAGCGCTGGCCCAACTCAGCCCTGTGCGGATCAGCGTCAGCGGATCGCCTGACAGGCGGGCCAAATGCAGGGTACGATCGGAGTTGTCCAGGATCGCCTGATCAGATGCATTGGTCGCGAACTCGACCCATCCCTTCCCACGACACAATGCCGCCGCCGTCGCCGGCGGGGTGGCATCGTCCAGATGGGAAAAGGCTAGATCGAGGCGCCTCAAGCCTTCGTTCCCCTGGTAGAGCCACAATTGGGCGGACACGGCCGTCAACTCCAGCCCCAGAGCGATCAGAACGCCGCCACCAAAGCACCAGTCGAGGGCTGTACGCAGGTTGTCCAGCTCCGGCAAGATTCGAGCGAGCCAGTCGTCGGTCGCAATTTTGCCGTGGTCGAGATCCGCCGCCGCAAAGACTTGGTGAAAAAACGCCGCATGCAGCCCCGACACCGTCGCCACCTCTTCGGCTTCCGCCAGACGTTCGCGCGCGAAAGCCCGCGTCGTCTCCAGCATCCGGTAGCGGGCGCCTTGCGCCGTTCGCTCCGCAATCAACAGGGATTTCGCGATCAAGCTCGCTAGATGCGATGCTACCTGCCAATCCGAAACCACCGTGTCTGCAACCACCGCCTCAGCCGCATCCAATGTGCAGCCGCCGGCGAAGACGCTCAGTCGCCGCAACACCAGCTGCTCCCTGGCGCTCAATAGGCCGTAGCTCCACTCCATCAGCGCACGCAGGGTTCGATGCTTCGGTGCCACATCGCGGCGCTTCGACGACAGGTCGAGCAACTGCTCGTCAAGGCGGAGTGCCACGGAGCGCGCGCCCAGCAATGCCACGCGCGCAGCCGCCAGTTCGAGCGCCAGCGGGACGCCTTCGAGCTGCCGGCACACCTGCACGACAGCCGCCAGGTTGTCATGATCAAGCACGAAACCTTGCGCAGCCTTCCGGACCCGTTCGAGGAACAGCTGCACGGCCGGCGCCCGCTGCGCCGCTTCGGGTGTCGCCACGCCTACCGCCGGCAGGCCCAACGGCCCAAGGCGCTGCACCTGCTCGCCGGCGACCCCTAGCGGCTCCGTCGACGTGATCAGCAGCCGGCACCCGAACACACCCGCCATCGCCGATGCGAAGGCCGCCACCCCTTCGACTACATACTCGCAATTGTCCAAGACCAGCAGGCGCTGCCCTGCCCGCAGGCTCGCCACCAGTTGCGGGAGAGGTTTCTCGGCGTCGGACGGCAGCCCTAGCACGCGCGCCACGATTTCCGGGATCCGAGCCGGATCTTTTGCCGTGGTGAGATCGACCCACCAGACGCCATCTGGAAACAGCGGGAACAGGTGCTCGCCCACTGCCAGGGCAAGGCGCGTCTTGCCGATCCCGCCGGAGCCCGCCAGCGTAACCAGCGACTGCGCCTCAAGGCATTTGGCAATCGCCGCAACTTCGACCTCTCGGCCGATGATCGACGTGTCCGACCGCGGCAGATTGCCGGATACCACGGTATCGTCCGACCGAGGCGCCTCCGATTCCATCGATACCGGCGTCAGCAACTGATAGCCGCGCCGTGTCATCGTGCCGATATGGCGCACACCGTCGCGGCCTTCCTCCAACGCCTTGCGCAACGCAGAGATATGGACCGCGAGGGTGTTTTCTTCCACGGCCTGGCCACCCCAGATTCGCTGCATGAACTCGTCCTTGCTCACCACTTCCGGCCAATGTTCGGCCAGAACGACCAGAACATCGAAGGCACGCTGTCCAAGCGGCACCGGCACACCGTCGGCGACCAGCAGCCGTAGTGCGGGTCTCAGGACAAATCGTCCGAATGCAAAAGACCGCCTGCGGTCCATCGTCCCTTTGGCGTGGTTCATCTTATTGAAGCTCTATCACGAATTTTAAGATCGGGCTTCCGCTGGGCTGGCAGGCCTCATGAGCTCACGGCCTTGCAGACGGAATTCGTCAGCACTCGCCGCCCTTGCATATAAAGAAGAAAATCTTGACGTGTATTTTTCAAAAGATATCGAATTTCATCTATAGAATACTTCTCTCCCTCACATTTCCATTCCTCAAATAATTCTAAATTGTCAAATCCATTTAACAAATCCTCGGATCGAGAAATTATGATGCCATTTAGGGTATTTTTATGCCGATATTCGGAAAGATTATTTTTCAAAAAGCCCAGAATTTTCGCCGAACGCATGTAATTTCCTAGCGCAAAATTCATTTGTAGTTGTAAACTGAACGCGTAAACCGGAACGTCCTGGTCACTTCCGCCAAAATCAGAGCTAGTCAGAATCTCACATGCTTCATCATATCTTTTTTCCAATATCAGCAAGCTGACCAAGACTGCCTCGGCCTGTCTTACAATTAAATAGTCTAAATCTTCTCTGTTTTCAAAATACATCATTTTTACTATCAGGATGCAATTTTCGAAATCTCCCTTCGCAGCATAGAATTTCGCATATGCAATTTTAACTTTGTTTTCCAGATCATGGTCGCTTTTTGTTTCCGGGGAATCTCGCAATTTCTGAAGGACAGTCGCCGCGTCATCCAAGCGGCCATCGTTGACCAACTTGCCCGCAAGCGTTGCGAGCACCTCGGTTATGGATCGATAAAATCCAAATTCTATACAGAGCTGTCTAACTTCCTCCAGCACATCATAGACTGTCGCGTAATCGCGCTTAACAGGATCGGCCCAATGCAATCCCGCCCGAATGATTCTGTAGGGCTCCTGTGAAAGACGGGCAAAGTGAAGGGCGCGGTCATTAGCAATTTGCCCGCCGCCGCCTCCCACCTTGGTTGAGTATTCGACGAACGCTTTCCCGTACCAAAGGGCTGACGCTACTCCAGGCGGCGCGGTATCATCGAGATGCGCGAAGGCTGTTTCCACGCGCGTGAAGGCTTCGCGACCGGTGTGGAGCCAGTACTCGACCGACGCCGCGGTGAGCGCAAGACCGAGCCCAATCGACTTCGATGGACCAAAGCACCAGTCGAGCGCAGCCCGCAGGTTGTCCAGTTCCGGTCCGAGGGGCTTCAGTGCTATTTCGGGTCCAAGTTTCTCCGAGGCTATATCCGCCTGTTCGAACAGACGGAGAAGATATTCGGCATGGAGCCGCGACACGTCGGCGACCTCGCCGGCTTCCGCCAGGCGTTCGCGCGCGTAGGCCCGGGTAGTTTCCAAGAGCTTGTAGCGCGCGCCCTGAGCAGTTCGCTGCGCGATGACCAGCGACTTGGCGATCAGGCTTGCGACATGCGGCGCCACCTGCCAGTCCGGCAGCGTCGCGTCAGCGACGACATTCTCGGCCGCTTCGAGCGTGCAACCGCCGGCGAACACGCCAAGCCGGCGCAGCACCACCTGTTCCGTCGGGTTCAACAGCCCGTAGCTCCAGTCGAGCAGGGCCCGGAGCGTCCGATGCTTCGCCAACGCATCGCGGCGGTCGCCAGACAGGTCCAGCAGCCGTTCGTCAAGCCGCCGCGCCAAGGCTCGCGCGCCCAGCAGCGCCGCACGCGCCGCGGCCAGTTCCAAAGCCAGCGGAATACCATCCAACCGACGGCACACCAGCACCACGGCCTCGGCATTATCGTCGCCGAACACGAAGTCTGGCGCCGTCCGGTGGACGCAAGCCATGAACAGTTCCACCGCGGGCGCCCGCAGCGCTTCGGCAGCTGTCGTGACGCCGGCCAACGGCACCGCGAGCGGTTCCAGTCGCTTCACCTGTTCACAGGCCACACCCAGCGGCTCCAGCGACGTGACCAGCAGCCGGCATCCGCTCGCCTCCCGCAACGCTACTGCCAGGGGCGCGACCCCATCGGCGACATACTCGCAATTGTCCAGGATCAACAGGCGTCGCGCCCCCTTCAATCCCGCCACCAGGCGGACCAGGGGTTGTTCATCGGTCAGCACCAACCCCAAGGCACGCGCCACCGCTTCCGCCACGCGGTCGGGATCGGTCGTGGCCGCCAGATCGACCCACCAGATGCCCTCTGAAAAGGCTCCCGCCAGATGCGCGGCGACGGCTAGCGCCAGCCGCGTCTTGCCGATCCCACCTGGCCCGGCCACTGTAACTAGCGACTGAGTTCCGAGCAGGTTGGCGATTTCCTCAACCTCGGCGTCCCGGCCGACGATCGGCGTTTCGACCCGCGGCAAATTGCCCGAGACCGGAAGCTGCGGCGGGATCTGCGCCGCCTCGGTCAAGACCGCCGTCAGAAGCTGGTAGCCGCGCCGCGGCACCGTTCCGATCAGATGGACTCCGTCGCGACCATCCTCCAAAGCCTTGCGCAAGGCCGAGACATGGACGGCCAGCGTGTTTTCCTCGACGATCTGGGCGCCCCAGATCCGCTGCATCAGCGCGTCCTTGCTCACCACCGCCGGCCATTGCTCAACTAGAGCGGCCAAAATATCCAAGGTGCGTTGCCCAAGCGGAACCGGCACACCGTCTGCCACCAACAGCCGCAGCGCGGGCGTCAGAACATAGCGTCCGAACCTGAAAGACAGCCCCTCTCCCGTCATGCCGTCACCAATTCACGCCAATGAAGCATTGTCATACATTTTCAGAAACGCTTCATCCCGCTTCATCGCAGGAAACACAGCACTCTGGCCTTAAAAACCCCTGAGAGCTTCCGAATATTCCGTAGATAACGAAGAATTGAAGCCGCGGCTCCCCCGAGCCGGGCATTCTCGGATATCAGTTCTATTGTTCTTATTTAGGTTTTGGAATTTTCATCATGCGGAAATACATCGCCGCCGGCGAGCATGACGCCCGCGAGCAGATTTCAACCACATGCACGGATATCGAGATTTAGGTTCAAGGGAGCGGCTTTAGCGTGGCCGGTGAAATCTTCACACTCCGACACCAAGCCTAGGCGGCACCAGACCACGGATAAGCCCAACGACTTCGCTTCGAAGCGAGGTTGCTTGCCGCGCAAGGTCGTTCGAAGCATCCAGCGGCGTTCACCGCCGGTGCAGTCTCATTTGAATCGCCTGGACCTGCAGTTCGATATCGCACGTCGCTTTCGCGGGCTGGGTCGCCCAATGATCTAACCTCCGCCGCGAGCAGCGCGAAGCCCTTTCCTGCATCGACTGCCAGCGCGGCTTCGATCGTCGCATTGAGCGCCAGCAAGTTGGTCCGGCTCGCGATATTGTTGATCAAGCTGACGATCGCGCCGATCTTTTGCGCGGATTCCGCCAAACTCCGCACCGTCCCATCCGTCGTCTTCGCTTGCCCGACGGCCCGTTCGGCTCTTTTCCACGAAGCATCCATCGTCGGCTCGTTGCATCCATTGCCTGCACCCGCCCCAACAAACACCGATCAGAGATCGCGATGGCATGCGCGTAGAGGCTCGCATGAACATTGGGCGAGGATTCCGGCGCGCTACAGATCGAGCCTGCCAATGTGCCGGCCCATGGCCGTTCACGCCTCGGCATCCAGTTCCAACCGGTGGTAGCCTCGCGCACGATAGATCACCGCCGAGACGATCCAGCTGACGACAAAAATGGCGATGACCAGATAGCCAATCGTGCCGAAATTGTCGTTGAGCAGGCCGATGACCCTCCAGAACCTGCCATCGAGGCCAAACTGCTCGACGGCAAGCCCCAGCGCCTCGATCCCGCCGATCAGGATGGCGACGATCACAGAAATGAGCGTGATCGTCATGTTGTAGTAGAGCTTGCGGATCGGCTTCACGAAGGCCCAGCCGTAGGCGCCCAGCATGAGAATGCTGTCCGTGGTATCCACCAGTGACATGCCCGCCGTGAACAGTGCCGGAAATACCAGGATCGACCAGATCGACAGCCCCTGGGATGCCTGCGCCGCGGAAATACCGAGAAGTCCCACTTCCGTTGCGGTGTCGAACCCGAGACCAAACAGGAAGCCCAGCGGATACATGTGCCAGCTGGTCCGGATCAACCGGAACATAGGGCTGAACAGCCGTGCAAACAGGCCCCGGCCGGCCAGGATCATGTCGAGATCCTCCTCGACATAGGCGGCACCCGCTTTTACGCGCCGGAAAGTGCGGTAGATAGAGGTCAGGATCACCATATTCATGGCTGCGATCGTCATGAGGAAGCCCGCCGAGACAAGCGTCCCGACCACGCCGCCGACGTCCTTGAAATCGTCGAAGCGGTCTTTGAAGGCAGTTGCCGTCAACGCGATGGCTACGGACGCCAGGACCACGATGGTCGAATGGCCGAGCGAAAAGAAAAAGCCGATGGCGACCGGCCGCTTGCCTTCCTGCATGAGCTTGCGGGTCACATTGTCGATGGCCGCGATATGGTCGGCATCGACGGCGTGGCGCAGACCAAACCCGTAGGCGAGAAAAGCTGCGCCAAGCAGCACGGGATGGTCGCGGAACGCGATGAGTGCCCAGGCCCAGGCACCTAGATTGGCGACGATCAACACCGCGTAAAGCGCGGCGATCCGCTGCCGAAGGCCACCGTCGTCTTTGCGGAGAATTCTGAAGAAAACGCGTCTCATCGTCGCTCCGCTAATGCCGTGGATCGGTTTTGGAAGCTTCAAGGGATCGCGGCAACGGTCCTTCGCGGCGAAGCCCGTGCCAGGCCAGAACGCTGTCGCCCAGAAAGACGACCAGTGCGCTCACTGTGCAGCCCAGCGCCGAGGCAAACAGCGCGATGGTCCATCCGCCGACGGCGGAACTCCCATAGCTTTGCAGGAACAGCGAGAGCGCAGCACCACAGGTCGATGCACCTCCGACCGCGCCCAGCGCGATGGCTGCGTCCAGCAGCCAAGTCCGGCGGGCAAGTCGCCGCAGTTGACGATGCAGTCGCGTCTCATCACCGCCATCCGGACAATTTCTGAGGAGATCGGCTGCATGCGCTAGATGATCGGAGACCCGCGCCAGACGCGCATTGAACAGGTTGAGCAGGGCGCCGATGCCCGACAGAAAGAACACCGGCGTCAGCGCCGTCTGAATGACATGCGCGATGCCACCCGTCACATCATCCATCGACAGGCCGGGCAACGTGGTCATGGGTGTCTCTCCGACGAGGGGGCGGTCACTCCGCCTGTACCGCGCGACGCTCGTTCCCGCTGACGCCGCACCCAGTCCGCCAGGGCGGCGCTGTCGATACCCAGTTCGCCCAAAATCGCCGCGGCAAGGTCCAACCCCGGCACGATTTCTCGATTCATGACCGTTCGCACGCCAAGCTTATGAAAGCACTCTGCCTCGCCATGATCGGCCACCGCAGCGAATCGCAGCACGCCCGGGTAATAGTGCTGTGCAATCGGTGTCAGATCGCTCGAGACATCGAGCCGTGGGGCGGTGAGCGCACTGATCCGACGTCCCTGCAGCGCAATCGGATCCCAGAGGCGTGGATCCGCCATATCGCCGAAAACCACCGCATAGCCGTCTGCGACCGCTTCGTTCAAACGGCGCTGATCGCGTTCGACGGCGCTGTAGCCGATGTCGAACGCGCGAAGAGCATCCGCCACCGTCCGCCCCACCCGTCCCATGCCAATGATCAGCACGGGTGCCGCAAGCTCGGCCATCTTGAGTTCCGGATCTTCGACGACGGCGGCACGGAGCCGAAGCCGTCCCGCAAGCGTCCGCCCCGAGATTGCCAGGGTAGGCGTCACGGCAAGGCTGAGCGCCACGGCGGCGGCCACGATGGAGATCCGCGCTGAGCCGATCAGATCGCGAACCGTGGGCAGGCTGAGGACGACGAACGCAAACTCCGAACCCTGCGCCAGCAGAAACCCCAGTTGGAGCGATCCCGGTATAGACCAACGAAACACGAGGCTGGCGGCGGCGTTGGACAGGATCTTGGCCGCGATCAGGACAAATGTGACGACGATTACAGCGAGCCAATGCTGCAGCAGCGTGGCGAGATCGAGCGACAATCCGACGGAGATGAAGAAAAATCCCAGCAACAATCCCCGGAACGGCTTGACTTCCGACTCGACGATCGCCCGGTAGGGCGTCTCCGCGATTGTCATGCCCCCGAGGAAAGCCCCGAGCGTCAAGGAGAGGCCGATCTGTCCGGTCGCCCAGCCTGCTGAAAGGGCGATGAGCAGCGCCGTCGCCGTGAACACTTCTTCCTGGCGGCCACGTGCGATGAGATTGAACAGCGGCCGGACGATGATACGGGCGAAGAGAACCGCCACGGCAAACGCCCCGACGGCCTTCGCGAGAGCAAGAGCGGCGATTGGCAGGATAGCCTCACCGCCAAGCGCGCCGGTGACGATGAGCAGGAAAATCGCCGCGACGTCCTGAAAGACGAGAATCGCGGTCGCCGTGAGGCCGACTGGGCAATTCTGCTGATGCCGCTCGGCGATCAGCGGGGCCACGACGGCAGTCGAACTCAATGCCAGGATGGCACCCAAGAGGAACGCAGGCAGCGGGGCCAAGCCAAAGGCCAGTGCCAAAAGACCGATCATCAAGGTACCGAACAGGATTTGAACGGGCCCGAAGCCGAAAATATCCCCCGCCTGCTGGCGGACATGATGCAGGGAAAAATGGAGGCCGATGTCGAAAAGCAAGAACACGACGCCAAGCTCGGCCAATAGGCGCACGGTTCCGCTGCCCGACAGCACTGTGATGCCGGCTGCCTTAAGGGCAATCCCCAGCACGAGATATCCAACGATCGGGCTGAGACGGCTGGCACGGCTGAGTACGGCAGCCCCGACGCCCAAAGCCAGCAGCAAAATCACGGGTTCAAGCGCCGAGATAACAGGATTTTCCGTCATCGCTTTAAATCGCGTCGATGTCTATCGAGAGGCCGGGCGCTGGCATAGCAGGCGTCTACCCCGAGCTTTCCTCGGCCAATCCAAGATGAGCCCGCACGATCACAGTCTGTGTCGGCGGCAAGTGAGACACGGCAGGCCTCGCACTGTTTGTTCACACGCGGCGCAAAGGCTGGGTCGTAGGGTGGCGGCCTACGGCCGAAACTGAAGTACCTTTTGCTGCCCGGCGCATTCGGGAAGCGCTTAGTTTCCTCCCTCACTCTGCCGATGCCATATCATGGTCGGTCTGAACGTAGCCGGTCCCGATAGGGACGGTGGCTTCCTCACGCGGCCCCTGTCTTGCGCTCGCCGTGCGGCGGACGGGTATGTCGAATTCCAACGCCCGCTACTTCTTGGCGGGCGGTCGTGCCGGGGTCACGTCCGCTTGCTCGGCGGCGGTATAGGGCACGCCGAAATAGGGGAACTCTGCCTTCGTGCGCGTCGGGTCGGGTGCCACACCATCGCCCAGCGCCGTGTTCGTGGTGAGCGTCAGCATGACGTCCATCGCGTCGTCGGTCAGACCGCGGCCGTTGAAGCCGGCAAAATCGAATGCCGCAGCCGTATCCAGCTCGTACGGCAGCGTTGTCGGGCAGAGCCGGGCAACCAGTTGCTTCGCATAGTCGGCCGGGCTGCTGGCCGAACTGGCAAGGGCTGTCACCTTTTCGGCGACCTGGCCGATCTGGGGAGCGAAACGCTTCAGATCCTCGTGCGGGCCGGCGCGGTTGAAATCCTCCCTCATGCCCAGGTCGGGCATGAAGATATTCGTGATGAGCGGCAGCCCCCATCGCGAAACCTGAACTTCGGGGGCATGGCCGTAGAGCGACGCGGTCGCCCAGGCGTGAACATGCCCCCGGCCGATCGAATGGCTGGGCACTTCGAGAACGATGGCCGTGACGTTTCGCCTGGCGAAGAAGTTCTTGTGGTTCTGAAAGGCCGCCGGGTCGAACTTGTTATCCTTGAACAGCGCGTTTCGAAAGGCGCCCAGGGCCGCCGCATCGCCGGCGAACAGATCAGGAGCCAAGCCGGCATAGACCATGACGCCATGCGCGCCCTGGGCGATCTCGCCCGTCCGTCCGGAAAGCAACAGCTCCCCATCAGCCCCCTTGAGCGCGGCCGCTCCCGTCGCCCGGCGGAGTTCGAAGGTCTGAACATGCCGATGCTCGTCGCCCTCGGCATGCGTCGGGGCGCTGAATCGGAATTTGAAGGTCAGTTCTTCCCGCGCATCGTTGTTCAGGTCGAAGCGGAACGCATAGAGACCCTCGTCCCGGAACGTGTCGGGGCCGGAAATCCCGGCATCGGGGTTCACGGTCATCGCCATGACGGTGAACCCCGGACGCCCGCGAAACAGATAGAAGTCGCAAACGTTGATCCGTGGATCTTCTTGCGCTGTGGGGGTATCGAAATGGTGGGACATCGCTAGCACTCACCGCTTTGTTGGGGACGACGGTTCAAAGGACGACCGGTCGCGAAAAATAGGGGAATGCGGAGGTAAGGACAAAAGCTGTCGAGGATATTCCGGGGGCGACGGCACCATTCAGCAACGTCTCCTGAACGGCGGCCGTGCGATCCCCAGGGTGTCGCCCGTTCCGCCCCGCGAAATTGAAGCCCGCCGGCAGGTTCGATCGATATGTGATGACGTCAGGGAGCAATAGATCCGCCAGCCGCTTCGCGTGAGCGTCCGCGCCCAACATCCGCACTTTGGTCCTGCGCGCGACAAGATCCGCTATCGCGTTCGTGAAGAGCGCGCGATCCTCGGCCGGCGTAGCGGCGTGATAGATCCTTGATAGCGCCGGATCGCCCGCCAGCAACTCGGCAACGAGAGGATTTCCAACCCGAATGCGCGAACCGTCCGCAGTTCGAATCTCCGCCCAAACGGGTAAGCCTTCGCGTGTCGCGGCGGCGGCGAGTTGGGGCGTTTCCAGGACGGTCGCGTCATACGTCAGGCCGTTGGCCGACGCCCCGTGCACCATCCCGGCGAAAACCCGAACGCCAGTACCATCGGACATGATGCTCGACTGCGAGGCGCGTTTTCGATCGATCTTCCAACTATGGGTGCCGGCGTGCATCCGCACGTCCGACGCGGATCCGCAAACCCTGTCGCCGGACGACACGCTGATTACCGCCAGAACTAGATGATCGGTTGCAGGGGCCTGGAAGACAAAGAGCTCTGCCTTCGTCGGCGCTCCGGGCGCCGCCAATGACAGGCGCGCAGATCCCAGAGCCATGGCCCCGGCGCAAGCGCCCAGCGCCGTACGCCGCGTTACTGCCTTGAGCATCGTTTACCCTCCTTCGCTCGATTACCAAGACTGTAAGCAGGGACATGGAGTCCTGCGGTCAGGGCTATGCGCGGAGCGAGGCGGGGTTAGCCCACCGCGCAAAGTTTCTGACGAGGAAGCCGCAGGGCGCGCCTCGTTGTGACGCCTAACAACAGCAAGCAGGCCGATGCAAAGCCAATACTTTTTACTTATCGTTTCAATGCTCATAGCGATGATTCCGAGAGACCGGAACCAACCATCAAACCCAATACTTTTGTATTATGGGTTCGATAGACGACGTAGTGTTGCGGCGAGAAGATCTGACGGCTAATCGTGTCGGTCAAGGCGCTGGCGCGGCCCCGCGTCCCGGCTGTCGTCCACCGACAAATTTCACTGCTATGCGGACGCGGCACGAAATAATCATTTAGGTGCCCGCAGGCACCTCGGGAGGCGATGCGCATGGAACTCAACGAGATCCGCTATTTTCTTGCGTTGAGCCGGGTCCTCAACTTCACGAAGGCAGCGGAGGTATGCAACGTCAGCCAGCCGGCTTTGACCCGCGCCATCCGTAAGATGGAGGACACGCTTGGCGGTCTCCTGTTCGCGCGCGAGCGCAACAACACGCATTTGACCGAGCTGGGCCAACTGATCCTGCCGCACCTGGCCGAAATCATTGCCCGTGCCGGTGCCGCCGAACAGACCGCGGCACGTTTCCTCAAGCTTGAGCAGGCACATCTCTCGGTCGGCGTGATGTGCACCATTGCCCCGATGCAGTTCGTGGGCTTCCTGGGGCGCTTCAGGGCCGACAATCCGGGCGTCGAGATTACGCTCCGCGAGGCCGTCCCCGAGAAGCTGTGCGATATGCTCGTGAAAGGCGAGTTGGACGTGGCGTTGATGGCGCGTCCGGAAGGCTTTCAGGCGCCGTTTCAAGCTACGAAGCTCTATTCGGAGCGCTTCGTCGTCGCCTGTTCCGCCGGTCACCGTTTCGCGTCGCGACCTGCGGTGCTTATGAGCGAACTCGACGGGGAATTCTATTTTTCCCGCATCAACTGCGAGTTCAACGATACGCTCGGCGAGATGGTTCGCGATCAAGGCATCAATCTGCTGAGATCCTACGGGAGCGAGCGGGAGGATTGGATCCTCACAATGGTCGCCGCCGGTCTCGGCGTCTGTTTTCTGCCGGAATACACCGCGACCTTTCCTGGCGTGATTGGCTGCCCGGTCGTCGCGCCATCGGTGCAACGCGAGATCTGCCTCGTTACTATGGCCGGCCGCCGCGCATCGCCACCGGTCAAGGCGTTTGCCGGTGCCGTCCAGCATTACTCCTGGCCCGCACCCCGCGGTATCGGGCCGGTTTCCGTCGTCGGCTGAAGAATGCCATGACGGATTCATCCCCAGCGCCGGTCGCCGATCCAGCAGCCGCGATCAATCATCCAGCACCGTTGTCGGGCACCGAAGCCCATGGGTTCGGAGGGCAGCCGCTCGACAGCCTCATGAACCATCTCAGCGGCTCATCGAACGAGCTGTGGAGCGCTGTCCAAGGCATGCTTGGCGATGCTGCCCGCGCACCTCATCTGACACGTCAGGCGGCGACTCTCCTGACGGGCAACGGAGAATTGGGGCCCGTCAGCTGGATATTCGTGTGCCTGGCGCTCATGGTTATGGCGGCTTTAAGCGCCGCCGCCCTAGTGCATCGGCTGTTGGCGGGCGAACGGCGGCGGCTCGCTCAAATGCCGATCGCACGACCGACGGTGGCGATATTGCATGGTCTCGAAGGGCTGATCGTCGATCTGCTCCCGCTCGCCGCTTATCTTCTGGGCTGTGGCATCCTCTATAATCTGCTGTTCTCGCAGCATGGCCTGATCTTCATCGGAACCGACGTGTTCCAGGGCCTGACGAACGCCTTCGTGCAAAGCTCGACGATCGGTTGGGCGAGCTACATCATTCTCAGTCAGCCATTCGCCGCCGAACGCCCCAACCTTCGGCTCATGCCACTCGACGACGGAGAAGCGCGCCAGGCGCGTCGGATGTTGGCGCGCATTATCGCGGCCGCGATGGCCCCGTGGGTTCTCGCCGAAAGCCTCTACTATCTCTGGTTCGGCGACGGGCTGCCGCATCTGATCATCATCACGTCTACGATCGTCGTGGGCATCATGTGCCTGCGCGCGCTCCGTCGCGTTCGCCCCGCTCTGCGCGGCTTCGCCCGCTATTGGCACTCGTTGGCCGTGCTGAGCGTGTTCGGCCTCGGCATCACCTGGATTCTGGGCGTGTTGCTGCAGCCGCTCCCCCCGTTCGACAAGGTGCTGGGCACCTTGCTCGTGCTTGTTGTCATGCCTGCGTTCGAGAACATGCTGGCCTTGATGCTGCGGAAGCTGAAGCAGCGGCTGTTGCGCGGCAACGGCACTGACAGGATGATCTTCGTTCCGGGGGATGAAGGCGAGCCGCTGCAGCCGGTGGCGCAACCGGCAGAACCGCATGCGGCAGCCGGCCTGGAACAGGTGATCGATGCCTTCGCTGAGGTTTTGTACTCCGCCGCCTCGTGGCTGTTCTTGCTGATCGCTGGCGCGATCCTGGCTCGGGTCTGGTCGCTCGATTTCATGCGCGTGCTGGGCGCGCGCGAGGCCCGCACGTTCATCGGCATCCTGTTCGATGCCGGCATCGCTCTGCTGATCGGCTGGTACGTCTGGCGCCTGTTCGAAACGGGTTTGGCCGTGGCGCTGGGCCGCGAGGACGGCGGCACCCACAGCCGCGCCAGCACGGTGCAGCCGCTGCTGCGCTCCATTGGTATGATCGTGATCGCGGCCGTCGCGCTGATGTGGTCGCTGTCGGCGCTGGGCTTCAATATCGCCCCGCTGTTGGCGTCGGCCGGTGTGGTCGGCATTGCCGTGGGTTTCGGTGCCCAGACTCTGGTCAAAGACCTATTCTCCGGTGCCTTCTTACTGATCGAGGACGCGTTCCGCATCGGCGATTATATCGAAGCCGGCCCCGCCAAAGGCACGGTTGAGAAGATCACCTTCCGCACCGTGGCGCTCCGTCACCAGAACGGTCCATTGCATTTCGTGCCCTACGGCTCGCTCGGCAGCGTGCGCAACAATTCACGCGACTGGGTGATCGACAAGTTCGAGATACCCTTGGCCATCGAGGTCGATAGCGAGACGGTGCGCAGGATCGTGAAACAGATCGGTCTCGACATGCTGGAGGCGGAAGATATCGCGTCCCTGATCATGGCGCCTTTGAAAGCCAAGCTCTATCGCATCCAGCCCGGCGCCAAGATCTTCCGCTGCAAGATCCAGACGCCCCCCGGCAAGCAGTTCGAGATCCGCAGCGAAGCCTATCGACGGATTGAGCAGGCTTTCGCCGAGGCGAACATTGCGTTTGCGAACAACATCTCGTCGTCGATCGTAGTCCAGACCCCGGTGGAAGACCCGCTTTCCGTCGCTCAGCGCGGGGGTTCGGGCGCAGTCTCGGTGGCCTCCCCGCCGCCCATGTGACGCCGAACGATCGCATCGTACCGGCCATCCGCGAACAGAATGGCAATGCCCTTGTTTAAGGCTGCCACGATTTCGGGCGCCTTCGGATTGGACAGCGCCGCCAGCGCAAACAGTGGGTTGCTCTCTACGGGGCGGTCGCCCAGTTTTGGCGGCGGCCCTTCCTTCCATTCCGACATGACCATCGTATTGAATAAGGGCACAGAATCGATGAGCAGATCGACACGACCTGCCAGGAGCTGACGCGCACAGAGCTGCATCGACGCCGGCTGGACCAGATGCAAAGCGCCTGATGCGAGGATGCGATGCAGTACCTCGGGCTGCGCGTACCCGACCGGTTGGCAGAGCGTGAGGCCAACGAGGCTCTGAGGGCCCGTATAGGAACGCATCCGGTCCGCTCGGAACACCGGCCAGATTCTGAGATCGTAGAGCGGAGCGGAGAAAACCATCTCCTGGTTGCGGTCCGGTGCTGCGACATAGGGAAAAGTTAGGTCGAAT
This sequence comes from Aliidongia sp., assembly GCF_035943795.1. Taxonomy (NCBI): domain Bacteria; kingdom Pseudomonadati; phylum Pseudomonadota; class Alphaproteobacteria; order Rhodospirillales; family Dongiaceae; genus Aliidongia; species Aliidongia sp. The sequence goes on from NZ_DASZBY010000005.1 coordinate 27,043, forward strand.
TCACCATTGAGCACCTCTTGATAGCCGCGCTTCCACGGCAAGAACTCGACGGGCTCGACGGCGACCCCAGCAGCACCGAACGCGGTCACGGCCAGCTCCGTCGCCATGCCGCCCGCCGGAAGCTCGGGGCCGGCATAAGGAGGGTAGTCCGTACCGGTGACCAGCCGTAGTCCGGCCGCCTGGGCCGACCCACCGGCAAGCATCGCCAACAGCAGCAGCCTTCCGGCACGGTACAACAAGATGTCGCTCCCCTGAGAGGATCTTCTTCGGGCGGATAGAATCAGCCATCTGACGATAAAAGCGAAGTAACGCGGCTTATAGCGCACCGTGAACAGCCCGATAGTTATCAATTCTATGGCCCCAATTTATCGGTTTCCGGCCCTGTGATGTCGGTGGATGTCCGATCGCCGCACAGGCTCCTCGACAGGTGATCGGCGGAGACATCGCCGTGATCGTTCGGAACGACGACGCGGCAGGACACGCGGCCGTGCTGAAGGACGGAAAGCTTTGGGACTATTCCGGTCCGCTCATGCCCGGCCGCTTCAATCGCATCCCGACCGTGACGGGCGTCCACCCTCGACCTGACGAGGGAAGGAGGAGCGACCCACGCGAATGGCGCAGAAATTGATGCGGAGGACGAGGCAGCATAGACAGGTGGTTCCGCCGATTGGCCCCCCGGCAAACCGACGGAGCTCATCATCGCTCTTCTGTCCCGCCGAAGCAGATCGACGATGCCGAGGCGATACTCAATTCTAACGGCTACGCGACCAAGGTTCTGACCGAGATGTGGTGGATGAAATCGAGCGAGCGACGAGCAGTGTTCAAGCATGATATCGGCCCCGTAGCGCGATGAGCGACGAACCCGTCCTCGCGCCAGCGGCGCAGGGGCCGGACGGTCACTGGATCGAATGCCCGGATTGCGGGCTGTTGCAGATCCTGCCGGTCCCGATCGGCGGACATCGCCGCCACTGCTGCCGATGCAACGCCTCCTTCGGTCATGGGGTGATTCGGACCGCCGCCGCGCCAGCTCTTGCTGCGACGGCGCTCGTGCTGTTCCCCTTGGCGACGCTCTTCCCGCTGATGGCAATCAGCCTTGGCGGCGAGAGCCAGAGCGTTCGCCTCGGCTCCGGCGTGATCGGGCTCGCGGATCATGACCTGCTGCCTTTGGCCCTATTCGTTCTGGCGATTTCGATCCTTGCACCACTCGGTCGGATCGCGGCGCTGGGTTATGTCCTGCTCGGGCGCCATCGAAATGAGCATCGACCGCGTCTGGCCGCGATCCTCCGTCTTGCCGAGCGCATGAGGCCTTGGGTCATGATCGACGTCTTCCTGGTCGGTACCCTGATCGCGTTGACCAAGCTGCATGATTTGGCGTCGGTCGACCTCGGCATCGGCTTCTGGGCGTTGGGTCTGCTCGTCATCTGCCTCGCCGGGTTCGACGCATCGATCGATCGGCACGCGCTCTGGGATGTCGTGAGCCCACCCCTTCACGCCACCGCGCCGCCGGCGCCGGGCAGCTGGATCGGATGCCGGGAATGCGGGTTGGTCCAATCGATCTCCGCGCGCTGTGGCCGCTGCAACGCGCGGCTGCACCGCCGCAAGCGGGACAGCCTGCATCGCGCGGCGGCGCTGGTCATGACGGGCATCATTCTCTATCTTCCGGCCAACCTCTATCCGGTTCTGACCGTTATCTCGTTCGGTCGCGGGGCACCCGCCACGATTTTGGGCGGCGTCGTGGAATTGATGAACGGCAGCGATTGGCCGCTGGCACTGATCGTCTTCGCCGCCAGCGTCGCCGTGCCGCTGTTGAAGCTGATCGGACTCGCCGGGCTGCTGATCTCGACACGTTTCGGCGCCACCAGACGGCTCGCCGACCGGACCCGGCTCTATCGGCTCATCGATCTGGTCAGTCGCTGGTCTTCCGTCGACATTTTCGTCGCGGCCCTGCTCACTGCCCTGGTAACGCTTGGCAATCTTGCGACCATCGAGCCGGGGCTGGGCGTGCTCGCGTTCGGCGCCGTCGTGTGCGTGACGATGCTGGCGACCGAGAATTTCGATCCGAGACTCATGTGGGACGCGGCGGGAGCCAATGATGCCTGAACATCAAACGCCGCGCTTGGCGACTCACGAGCGCCATCGCTTCCCGCTGGTTTGGATCGTGCCGATCGTGGCGCTCGCCGCGGCCGGCTGGCTCGGCTACCGCACGCTATCCGAACGAGGCTCCTTGGTCGCGATCACGCTGCAGAGCGCCGAAGGGCTGGAGGCCGGTAAGACCAAGATCAAGCATCGAGACATCGAACTGGGCATCGTCGAGGCGATGGAGCCGAGCGCCGATCTTTCGTCCGTCACGATCCAGGCGCGGATGAACCGCTATGCCGAACCGCATCTGGGATCCGGCACACGCTTCTGGGTCGTGCGCCCACGCTTGTCCGCAGAGGGGATCTCCGGCCTCGGCACGCTGATCTCGGGCTCCTATATTGAAATGGAACCCGGCCCCGGCGAACCAGCCCGCCGGTTCGTGGCCCTCGAGGATCCGCCGGTCGTCTCGGCCGACGTGCCCGGGACCAGATACGTCCTCCGTGGCTTACAATTGGGCTCGGTCAGCCAAGGTGCGCCGGTCTCGTTCCATGGCGTCAAGGTCGGCGAGGTGCTTGGCTATCAGCTGTCGGATGACGATGGCACCGCCACGGTCCAGGTCTTCGTGCGGGCACCCCATGACAAGCTCGTCCATGAAGGCACCCGCTTCTGGAACGCCTCGGGCATCTCAATCGATGTCGGCAGCGAAGGACTGCGGGTCGAGTCCGAATCCATCCAGGCGATCCTTGCCGGTGGCGTCGCGTTCGACGTGCCCCGCGGTGGCGATCTCGGCCCCCCGGCCAAGCCCGAGGCCGCGTTCAGGCTCTATGGCGACGCCGACAAGGCCCGCGATGCGCTTTTCACCCGCAAAGTGCCGTTCCTGCTGCATCTGACCGGCAGTGCCCAGGGGCTGTCCGCCGGTAATATCGTCCGCATGCACGGCATCCGGGTCGGCGAAGTCACCGACGTCCATATGGAATATGATACCGCGTCTGGGGCAATGACGGTGCCGGTGACGTTCGAAGTGGAACCGCAGCGCATCAGGCTGCTGCACGCCGACCTGTCCGAAGCCGGTTTCGAGGAGCGGTCCTACGGCGCCTTCAAGAGCTTCGTTGCCCAAGGACTGCGCGCGCGCCTCGCGTCCGGCAACCTGCTGACCGGGCAGAAGATCATCTCGCTCGATTTCTTGCCCGACGCACCCAGGGCGACCCTGATCGAGGGCGGCCTATATCCCGAAATTCCGACGATCGAGGCCGATGATCTCGATTCGATCATGCAGTCGGCGAAGGCGCTGCTCGGCAGCCTGCAGTCGACGGTCACGTCGCTCGACCAGGTAATCACCTCGCCGGAGGTGAAGCAGTCGGTCCGATCGCTTCAGGGTGCGCTCGCGAATCTCGACCGCCTGACCCATGACGTGAGCCTTCAGACCGGCCCCTTGCTAACCAGCCTGAAGGCGGTTTCGAGCTCCGCCGACCAGATGCTGAAACAGGCGACCACCACGCTCGCCGTCACCGGCGACGCTTTCGGTGGCGAGGGTGAGGCCGGCGGCGATCTCGCCGGTACGCTGAGCGAGTTGAAGCAGGCGGCCCGCTCGCTGCACGCGCTGACCGACTATCTCGAAAAACATCCGGAATCCCTGATCCAGGGTAAAAGTGCGGGAGCAACGCGATGAGAGTACCCATCCTGATCGTCGGAACCCTGACGCTGCTCGCCGCGTGCGGCACGACCCCGGAAAACCGCTACTACACCCTATCGGTCGAACCGGCGGCAACCTCTGCCGCCCCGCCGCCCCGCACCGGGCGGATCACGATCGCGAAGCTGCTTCTGCCGGGCGTGACCGACCGGGAGCAGATGGTGGTCGCGACCGGTCCGCAGACCGTCGACATCCGGGAATTCGACCGCTGGGCGGAACCGCTCGACCAGCTCGTCCCCCGCATCCTGGCGCAGGATCTGGCCCTGCGGGCCGGGGGACCGACTTCGAACCTGCCCGAACGACGCTTGTTCGTGTCTGTCGACAGGTTTTCGGTGGACGCAATGGGCTCGTCGCAGTTGACCGGGCGATGGTGGATGCTCGAGCCGGGGGAAACCGCCGCCCAGAGGAGAGAGCGGCCGTTCGCTTTGTCTCGGCCAGCTGGGGCCAGGGACGGCGTACAGGTCGCGGCGGCGATGAGCGCGCTCTTGAGCATGCTCGCCGACGACGTCGCCCGGGAGTGACGCTCGCCCGACCTCCGCGTCGGCTATGCTGCTCATCTCAGAAGTTCAGGACGGTGTCCCGGTTCATGCGACCAACCTTGGCACCTGCCGTTCGACCAAAAACGCAACCGCCAGGATGCCGGCAAGATCGCCCGTAAGCGTCATCCGGACCACGCCTTCTCAGATGCTTTTGATCGGCATGCTGTCCGCTCGGCTTGAGCGGTGAGCAGATGGACGACGTGTCTGGTATCGATAAGGAGGTGCTTCGAAGTGCTCGTACGAGCGCTTCGGAGCTGCGTGGTGAGGTTTTGAGCGGCCCGGAACGGCGGCGCCGCTGGAGTACCGAGGAGAAGCTGCGGGTTCTGGCGCAGAGCATGGCGCCCGGCTCGTCGGTATCCCTTGTCTGCCGGATGCACGGCATCAGCACCGGCCAGCTCTACACTTGGCGCAAGCAATTCCGGTCGGGCGAACTGACCGGGTTCGTGCCGGTTTCGGTCACCGCGGGCGCGGCGCTGCCTGGCCCGGCCGCCATGCCGGACGTGAAGGATAACGCGCCCGCCGCCATCGGCGTGATCGAGATCGAGTTGCCAAGCGGCGTGAACCTGCGCCTCACCGGCGATGTCGGCGAAGCGGTCCTGCGGCGCGTCTTGTCGGCGCTGTTGTGATCGGCATTCCCGGCAACGTCCGCATCTATCTGGCCTGCGGCGTCACCGATATGCGCCGGGGTTTCGACAGCCTGGCCGCCCAGGTCCAGACGATACGGAAAACCAGCGTGACTGTGGCAGATCTCTGCCGCAAGCACGACGTGAGCCCCCTCGACGCCTTCATCAAGAGCCCATCGACCGTTATCGCGCAGGCTCAACCGCCGAAACGACGGAACATGCCGTGGCGGCGCACCACCAGATGCGGCCGAATGTGTTCGGCCCAGCCGCAGTTGACTGACGCTGCCTTCCACGCGGGCGAGTTTGGTATTTCCGGCGCCTCGAGCTCGTAGGTCGCCAAATATTCCGGCATTTCATCGACGTCAGACCAGATGAGTTTGTAACGATCCGCCTTCAGCACACCCGGCACGGAAAGCAGGGCTGGAATATAGCCGGCATCATAGATCGCGTTGAACTCTTCCTCCTTCTCGGCGGGAATGGCGAGTTGCGCGATGTAGAGAAAGTCGCTCATGGTTCGCTCCTTGACTGGATCGAGACAGTAAGTGTGGGGTCGAGGGACGGTTCAACTACCGAGCGGCACGGCGTGGCCGCGCCCGGATCATCGCGCGGCTGGCACCGCCTTGCTGCGCTGAGCCGCACGGGCCTGCATCCGCCCCGCGGTCGGCGGTGCTGGGTAGAGTCCCGCTGTATGGGCCATAGACCCTTGGTGCAGCGCGCTAGGCTTTCTCGGCGGGGGTTTCGCTGACGCCAAGGATCGAGATGGGGCTGTAGAATCCCTCATGGGCGCCCAGGACGGCGGCGGTCGGCTCAATGCGGGTTTCGATCGAGATGCCGAATAGCTCCGTATGTCGGTCGAGACCGACCGAATGATACCATTTCGTGCCTGGACGGATCTGGTCGACGCCGGCCCGCGCAATGCCGGCCTCCTCAGCCGTCGACCCTTCGAAAGAGACCAGCCGGATGAACTGGTTCTGGTCCACGCGCGGTGCCGCGACCACGGTGTCGCTTTCGCCGGCGAAGAGATCGCGGCTCCAGTCGATGATGTAGGGGCGCCATTCGAAGAAGCCCCAATCGTTCGTGTATTCAGGTGTCTGGAATGCTTTTTCGGAGACGAGGGTCCAAAAGGCGAGATAATCGCGCCCGCTGCCGGCGACGCGCTTGAAGCGCTGCCCGGTCAAGAAGTAGGGCTTTTCGAGCATCTGCTTCAGCTTTGGGCCGTTATACCATTCGTTCCAGGCCTGTTCACGGGCCGGATCATCGAAGTTGCAGCGAACGACGTAAGCGACAGTCATTGGTATCCTCCGGAAACGCCCGGTTTGTCCGGTGCGGCCTTTTCAATACTGGTGCAATCAACGCGCCAGGCGAGCCATTCCCTGGGGCGACAGGCCTCAAGCGCGGTTTCCTGTCGCGGCGGCCGACACTCTTTCCTGGATTCTGTTTTACCGACGAACAGAAGTCATTCCGGGGACGCCGCCGCTGATTTCCTGGGCTCAAGTGAGCCGGATGCAGCAGGCTTCGTGGCTGCCGCCGAGCCTGACATTCGACGGCGGCGCCCGAAGACAATCAGCGCCGACGCTGCCGCAGCGAGGCGCGAATGCGCAGCCACGCGGCAGGGCGGCGAGATCGGGCGGTGAACCAGGGATGACGTCCAGCCGTCGATCTTTCATGCCGGCATGGACCGTCGAGCGCAGCAGACCTTCCGTATAGGGGTGCCGCGGCGTGTCCATCACCTCTTCGGCCGTGCCGGATTCGACGAAACGGCCAGCATACATCACGGCGATGCGATCGGCGACCTCGCAGGCAACGCCAAGATCGTGGGTAACGAAAATCGTCGCAATGCCCAGCTCGCGCTGCAACTCGCGCAGTAAGAGCAAGATCTGGATCTGCACGGTCGCATCGAGCGCCGTCGTCGGCTCGTCGGCGAGCAGAAGCTTCGGCCGGCAGGCGAGCGCGAGCGCGATCATGGCGCGCTGGCGCAGACCGCCCGAAAGCTCATGCGGATAGGCATCGAGGCGACGCCGCGCCGACGGGATCTGGACGAGCTCGAGCAGTTCCAAGGCGCGCAGCCTCGCCGCTCGCATCGACAGCCGATCATGGCATGCCACCGATTCGGCGATCTGGGTCCCGATCGTGAAAACCGGATCGAAGGCGGTCATCGGCTCCTGGAAGATCATCGAGATCAGCCGGCCGCGGATCTGCCGCAAGCCGCGCTCCGGCAAGGCCAGGATGTCGTGTCCGTCGACGAGGACGCTGCCACCGATCCGCGCCGTCGACGGGAAGAGCCGCATCAGGGCACGCATGGTGACGCTCTTGCCCGAGCCGGACTCGCCCAGCAGGCAGAGCACTTCTCCGCGGGCAAGCTGGAAGCTGACGCCGTTGACGACGGGGATGTCGAGATCGCGTGAAACGAAACGCACGGTGAGGTCGCGCACCTCGACGAGCGGCATGGCCGCCGCCCCGTCGGGCGGATCGGCCGGAAGACTGTTCAGCATGGGGCGGCCTCCTTCACGCGCGCGAGGCTATGACCGGAGCCGGGTTGACAGGCGTGGCAGGCCACGACATGGCCATCGGCGGCGCGCGCGAGTTGCGGCTCCCGTTCGGCGCACAGCGTCTCGGCGATTGGGCAACGCGTGCGGAAGCGGCAGCCTGAAGGCGGGTCGATCGGGTTCGGCGGATCGCCCGAAAGAGGCGCGATGCTGACGCGCCGGCGCGGATCCATCGGAAGGCGCGAGGATAGCAGGCCGCGCGTGTAGGGATGCAGGGGCGCCTCGTAGATGCGCCCGACCGGCCCGACCTCGATCGCTTTGCCGAGATACATCACCAGCACCCGATCGCTGACGTATTGCACCACGTTGAGATCGTGCGAGATGAAGATGTAGGTCAGGCCGAGGCGTCGTTTCAGCCCTTGAAGCTGATTGAGTACCTGGGCCTCGACCGATTTGTCGAGGGCGGATACCGCTTCGTCGAGGATCAACAGCCGTGGACCGAGTGCCAGCGCCCGTGCGATGTTGACGCGCTGGCGCTGGCCGCCAGACAGCTCGTGCGGATATCGCTCGGCGAACATCGCCGGCAGAAGCCCGACCATGTCGAGTACCTCATGGACTCGCCTCTTCGCTTCGGTACGGCCGCTGCCATTGGCCTTCAGGCCGAAAGCGATCGAATCTTCGATGGTGAGCCGGGGATTGAGTGTCGCGTAGGAATCCTGAAACACCATCTGAACCCGCCGGCGCAGTGCTCGCGCCGATGGATTGTCGGAACCGCTGCCTTCGAGGACGAAATTGCCGCTGTCAGGCTCGATCAGCCTGATCAGCAGCCGCGCCAGGGTGGATTTCCCACAACCTGATTCGCCGACGATGCCCAGCGTCTCGCCGTCATGCACCTCGAACGATACGCCGTCTACCGCTTTTACGTGCCCCTGGACGCGACCCAGCAGGCCGCCCCTGATGGGGAAGTGTTTGCGCAAGCCGTCGACGCGCAGCAGAGGCTGCACAATCGCGTCCGGTTGGGCGGGCATGGGCCGTAGTTTGGTCAGCATGGCCACTTTACACCTTAACGTCCATGGCGCTGCGCAACCCATCGCTGATGAGGTTCGAGCACATCGATGTGATGAAAATCATGATGCCGGGAAGCACGGCATTCAGCGGCGCGATATAGATCGACTGCCGGAGCGTATTGAGCATGAGGCCCCACTCCGCTTCTGGAGGCACGACACCGAGCCCGAGAAAACTGAGGCCGGATGCGATGATGATCGACACGCTGATCAGGCTGGAGGCGTAGATGAGGATCGGACCGGCGACATTGCTCAGCACGTGGCCGATCACGATCCGCCAGCCGGTCGCGCCGGTCGCGCGCGCGGCCTCGACATAGTCCTGGCTGCGGATCTGCGTGGTCACGCTTTCGGCGACGCGCGCGAGCGGCGGAACGAAGACGAGCGTCAGCGACACCAGGCTATTCACCAGTCCCGCGCCCAGGACCCCCGAAATCGCGACGGCGAGCAAGACCGAGGGAAAGGCGTAGAACACATCGATGAGCCGCATGATCGCCATGTTCAGAGCCCCGCCGGCATAGCCGGCAACGATGCCGAGCGCGGCGCCGATGACCGTGGCCAGGAAGACCGGTACGAACCCCATGAAGAGCGACATCCGCCCGCCATAGATCAGCCTTGAGAGAAGATCGCGGCCCAGTTCGTCGGTGCCCAGCCAATAGTGCCGGTCGCCCACGGCGAGCAGGCGGTGCGTTATGTTGGTGCGGTAAGGATCCAGTGGTGCCACGAACGGAGCGAAGATTGCCGCGAACAGGATCAGCGAGAGGATCGCGGCGCAGGTCAGGGTCATCGGGTCGCGCGCAAGCCGCCGCCCCACCGCATGCCAGAAGCTGCGCGAACGGGGCCTGCGCCCCGTCGGTGCCGCATCAAGGACGTCGAACGATAGATTTGCCATGGGAGCAGACCCGCTCAGTTGCGCTTGATGCGCGGATCGAAGGCGCTCTGAATGAGGTCGACGATCAGGTTGATGAAGACGAAGAACATCGCGAGGACCAGGATCGTGCCCTGCAATACCGGCAAGTCTCGCGTGAAGATCGCCGTGTTCAGGAGAAAGCCCGTGCCCGGCCAGGAGAACACGGTTTCCACCAGGATCGAGCCGCCCAGCAGCTGCGCCAGTTGGAGGCCGATAATCGCGAGGACGGTCGGTGCGGCGTTCTTGGCGACATGGAGGCAAATGCGCCGCGGCGACAGGCCTTTGGCATAGAGTGTCTGTATGAAATCTTGTTTGAGCACCTCGGCGACGGTACCGCGCACCGTGCGTGCAATGATGCCGGCCGGGATCACGGATAGCGAGATGGCGGGCAGGACCAGGTACTTCAGGCTTTCCCAATCGAATGCGAAGTTCGTCGAACCGCCGGCCCCCATGCCCGTCGCGGGGAGCACGCCGAGATTGACGGCGAAGATGACGATCAGGACCATGCCGAGCCAGTAATGCGGCACGCTGACCCCGGCAACCGCCAGCGACGTCACGACGCGATCCCGCGCCGAGCCGGCGGCATATCCCGCGATCAGTCCGAGCAGCAGCCCGACCGTAAATCCGATGAGGACCGCGGCGACCCCCAGCATCAGGGAATTGAAGACGGCCGGGCCGATCTCGCCGAGCACGGCGCGGCGCGTCATGATGGAATAGCCGAAATCGCCCGTCACGACATGGGTCAGCCAGGTGAGATACTGGATCGCCAGCGGCCGATCGAAGCCGTAGAACGATCGGAGAGAGGCGATCGTCTCCGAGCTGGCCCCCTCCGGCATGACTGCGCTGAGCGGATCTCCCGGCGCGAGGTGGATCAGTGCAAAACAGACCAGCGAGACGCCGATCGCGATCGGGATCGTGTAGAGCACGCGTCTTAGGAAATAAGTCAGCATCGTCTTTCTCCAGGGCCGCTACTGGATTTCGACGGGCGTGAGATCCTGCAGCCAGCTTTGCGCCGGGACGAAACCCTTCACCTTCGGTGAGAGCGCCCGTGGGCCCAGATCATGGACGACCCAGATCCACATCGCTTGATCGACGATGCGGCTGTGGAGTTCCGCCAGAATTTTCGTCTGCTCCACCGGATCGAAGGTCGTCTGCGCGGCTCTTGCGAGTTCGTCGGACTTCGGATCGTTGTAGCGGCCCCAGTTGAAACCCGTCGGCACCGGTTCGTATGAGGCCGCGGCCTTGATCAGCGCGAAATCGGGGTCGCCGAAGCTCCAGCTGTTGTTCACGCCATCGATGCCTTTGTTTTCCGGCGCCCATGCGCCGGCACGGCGGCGAGCTCTCAACGCCTCCCAGTCCATCACCACGAACTCGAGCTCTATCCCGACATCGTGGAAGTTCTCCTTGATGAACTCACTCATCGGCAACGGCAGCATCTGACCGGACCCCGACGGAGCGATGACGAACTTGATCTTGACCGGGTTCTTCTCGCTATAGCCGGCTTCGGCTAGCAGTCTCTTCGCCTCTTCCGGATCGTACCTGATGTCGAAGCTCGGCTTTCCGAACCAAGGGTGGCCTGGATACACCATGCCCTTCGCCGGTATCGCGAGACCGCCGAGCAACTTCACCAGTCCGTCCCGATCGATCGCCAGGTTGGCGGCCTTCCGGACCCGGACGTCCTTGAACGGCGAATTGTCCATCAAGCTGATCTGGAATGGCCAGACGTGCGGGTAGACATTGGTGACGATATTCATCCCGGACTGCTTCAGGCGCGGAATGGCATCAGGCGGCGGCGCCTCGATCCAATCGACCTGACCCGACAACAAGGCCGCAACCCGCGTGTTCGGATCGGGCATCGGCAGCAGCACGAGCCTGTCGGACTTCGGGATCCGCTTGGGATTCCAATAGTCCGCGTTACGCACCAGTTCGACACGCTCGTGGGGAACGAACTTGTCGACCTTCCACGGCCCCGTTCCCGATGGCTGAAAGGCCACCTTGTTCCAGTCATGACCGAGTTCTTCCCAGCGCTTTGGGCTGGAAAAGAAGAGGTTCACCAAATTGTAGGGCAGGACGGAATCCGGCGTTTTCGTTCTGATCTCGACGGTCAGGTCATCGATCTTCGCCCAACTGGCGATGCCGCCGTCGTCCTGCGAGGCCTGCACCGACTGGGCCTGATCGAACTGCGGCGCATCGCGCTTCAGCAGCTTGTCGAAGTTCCAGACGACGGCATCGGCATTGAAGTCCGACCCGTCATGAAACTTGACCCCGCGCCTCAACTTGAACAGCCATTTGGTCTTGTCGGCCGCGTCGACCGTCCAGCTTTCGGCCAGCCCCGGAACGAGCGCCGCCGCCTTGTCGGCGCTGGAAAGATCCCAGTTGACCAGCCCGTCATAGACCGTCCCGCCCATGAAGCGCAGGCCTTCCGTGCCCTGGCTCGGCTGGCCCGTCGTCAGCGGCACGTCGGCCACCGTCATGGCGACCCGCAGCACTTTCTCAGCCAGCGCCGGCGACGCCAGTGGCATCGTGCCGAGCACGACAGCGAGCGCAAGTTTCCTGACAAGCTTCGAACTCATTTTTCCTCCCCCTGATTTTGGTTGTCTTGCCCTTATTGGCGTCGGGCTTTGTCTGCTTCGTCAACGTCGCGTCGGCTCGATGTTTCCGGTTTCAGCCGGCGCCTCCGTTTGAGATTTGCTCTCCTGCATCGATCAAGGCCAGCCGCAAGCCTCGTGCCAGCCCGACCACGACGCCAAGGTCGAGAACAAACCATATCTGTCAATGAGTTGCACAAAGCGGGGCAACGCCTGGGGCTGTCGCTGCCGACAACACTGTCCTTGCTGGCGACACTTTGCCAGACTAACTGATGAGGGGCACAGCCATGCGAATCATCGCTGAGGATGGGGCGCCGCCAGCGATATGGGCCGCACGCTTTCTCGGCGAAAAAGGCGTCGTGCCCCCTCGCAGTCGACAGGTGGCACGGCCCTTGCCTTAGAGCAGCCGTGATCGGCCGCGAGGACATCCCTCGAAGCAGATCGCGCGCAACCAGGACGGTTGAGCCGCCAAAGTTCGTATCGATCTCAAACGGGTATATTGCCGAACGCGATTAAGACAGTGCTTGCCCGCTCCGGCCAACCCTCCACGTCTCGGGGCATCTGCCAAACCACCGATTAGACACGGACCTCGAGGATTCAAAGTCATGACGAGCACGTCCACGAAATTGGAACCCTGCTTCCTTACCGCAGCCGAGGCGGCAGCGAAGATCAAAGCATGCACCCTCACCAGCGAAGCTCTGGTCCGTTCGTGTCTCGATCGCATCGCGGCGCGCGACGCTGATGTCAAGGCGTGGCTGTATCTCGATCCGGATTACGCTGTGCGCCAGGCCCGGGAGATCGACAAACGCCCGGCAACCCATCCTCTCCATGGCCTGCCGTTCGGCGTGAAGGACGTGATGGACACGGCGGATATGCCAACGACGCAAAATTCCGGCTTCTACCAGGGCCACCGGCCGACGAAGGACGCGGCCTGTGTGGCGATCGTGCGTCAGCGGGGTTCCGTCGTGCTGGGGAAAACGGACACGGTCGAATACGCCTCGAACGGCCGCAGGGCGGCGACGCGGAACCCGTACAACCTCGCCCACACGCCCGGTGGCTCTTCATCGGGTTCCGGTGCCGCGGTCGGCGATTTCCAGGTGCCGCTCGCCTTCGGAACGCAGACCGCCGGTTCGCACATCCGGCCGGCCTCCTTCAATGGCATCTACGGCCTCAAGCCGACTTGGGGTATTGTCAGCCGCGAAGGCTTCAAGCAATTCTCGGTGTCGCTCGACACGGTCGGATGGTATGGCCGCGGCGTCGACGACCTGGCGCTCGTGGCCTCGGCCTTCGAACTGGAGGGCATGGGCGACACCGTGGCGGCAGAGGCCTCGAGCCTCCGCGTCGCCTATTGCGAAACGCCGTTTTGGGACAAGGCGGAGGCGGCGACCCACCAGGCCATGGAGACCGCCGCTCACCGCCTCGAGAAGGCAGGGGCGACGATCATCCCGCTTCGCTTGTCGCCGGCTTTCGCCCGCTTGCACGATGCGCAGATGACCGTGATGCATGGCGAGGGCCGGTGGGCTTTCCTGCCGGAGTATCTGGTCCAGAAGGGCGACCTTCAGTCCGAATTGCTTCTCACCGCGACCGGTCAGCGTGGTGTGACGCCGCAATCCATGATCGCCGCCTATGACCTCGCCGCCTCGTGCCGGCGTGAATTCGATGCTCTCTTCGGAGACTTCGACGTCGTGCTCACCCCGGCCGCGGCTGGCGAGGCGCCAGCAGGGGTGAATTTCGTCGGAGACTACGTGTTCAACGGGTTTTGGACGCTGCTGCACGTGCCTTGCCTGGCCATCCCGACGACGACGGGCTCGCAGGGCCTGCCGGTCGGGATCCAGCTCGTGGGGCCGCGCATGAGCGATGCGCGGTTGATTGCCATCGCCCGGGCGCTCGCGCCCGTCATCGATACCGAGGCGGAAGAGCGTTTGTTCCGGCTCCGTGCGGCCTAGAAATTCTGCCGCATCGGGACGACGAGGCCGGACCGGCGATTGCGCTCTGTCTTAGAGAGGCGGGATCGCCGGCCGTAGCACCCGTTGCTCGCGTGCCCGATCGCTACGGGCGTGCGGCGATCAGGCCGATCTCGACGCTGGCCCCCAGCGGCAGGGCGGCGACCCCTATGGTCGTGCGGGCCGGGAATGGTTTCGAGAACTGGCGTTCGTAAACCGCATTCATCGCCGAGAAATCATTCATGTCGGTCAGATAGACCGAACACGAAACGACGTCGTCAGGAGTGAGCCCGCTCTCTGCCAACACGGCGAAGAGGTTGCGCATGCACTGCGCGGTTTGCGCGCCGATGTCGCCTTCGACCAATCTGCCCGTCGCCGAGTCGAGTGGTGTCTGGCCGGAAAGATGGACGAAGCCGTTGGCCTCGACGGCGTGGGAATAGGCACCGACGGCGGTGGCGCTCTTGGCGGAATAGGCTTTGCGGGGCATGGAGGGATGTCCTGTCGAAGAGGGGCCGCGGAGTTGAACATCCGGATGGCGCGGCGGGCAACCGGCGTGATCGATCCGAGGGGGATTAATCCCGACGACTGCGCTCACCGGGCTGTAATCAACGAAGAAAGCCAAGGACCGCATCGAGGAATTCGTCCGGGTACTCGACGTTCGACAGGTGAACCGCGGGCAGGACGACGAGCCTCGCGCCGGGTACCGCCGCGGCGATGAGCTCGCTGTGGCTGAGGGCCGTGACCGTGTCGTGCTGCCCGGCAATCACCAGCGTCGGCCGCGAAATCAGCGCGATCGTCCGGCTCAGGTCCATATCGCGGACGGCCGCGAACAATCCTGCCAGGCCATGCCGGTCTATGGTCCGCAACATGGTCCGGAATTTCTCGATGACCGGCCCATTTGCCGCCAGCCACTGTGCGGGAAACCAATTGGCCAGGAACATTTCGGCCATTTCCGACATGTCCGGCGCTTGCAGCACGGCGGCAATGCGATCGTCAAATGCCTTGGCCGGCCCGAGATGGGCCGAGGTGTTGCTGAGGACGAGGCGGTCGATCCGCTCGGGCGCATGGATGGCAAGCCATTGCCCGACGAAGCCGCCCAGCGACAGGCCGAGGAAATGCACGCGTTCGATGTTCAGGGCATCGAGCAGTTCGATCACGTCGCGACCGAGACGGTCCAATGAATAGGCGCCGACCGGAACGCTCGACGATCCGTGGCCGCGATAATCGTAGCGCAAGACCCGAAAATGCTGGGACAGAGCCTCGATCTCGCCATCCCACATGTGCAGCGTGGTGCCGATGGAGTTCGCCAGCACCAGCACGGGCTTGTCCGCATCGCCGTCGATGCGGTTGGCGATCCGCGTGCCATCTCCGACGGTAACGAAATTCAGTTCGCTCATAGGAAGAGCCTCTTCTTGGGACGGGAGAACGATTGGTAGTGAGGGAGTGTTTGTGATGATATTACAAAGATCGGACAATCATTGTCGCAGAAGCTGACATGGCCGAATTCACTTTGCATGACCTGCAGTGCTTTGATGCGGTCGTCCGCTGCGGCGGCTTCCAGCCCGCTGCGGCATTGCTGCATCGCTCGCATCCGTCGGTGTTCGCCGCCGTCGCAAAGCTGGAACGGCAACTCGATCTCGTCCTGTTCGATCGCAGCGGCTATCGCGTGCGCGCCACCGCGGCGGGGCTTTCGTTCCATCGCCGCGCACAATCGCTGCTACGCGAGCTCGACGGCCTGCGCACCCATGCCGCGCAGCTGGCAATGGGCGTGGAAAGCGAGATGCATGTCGTCATCGGCGACCTGTGCCCGCGACCGCAAGTGCTGGGGATGCTCGGAAGGTTCTTCGCTCGCTGCCCGGCCACACGCCTGCATTTGCACCTGGAAGCGGTGGGAGGGCCCTGGGAGCGTCTTTTCGACGACGAGGCTGATCTGATCCTGCATTGGATCGACAAGAGCGATTCTCGCGTGGAATGGCTCGACCTCTGCAAGGTCCCGTTCATCCCCGTCGTGGCACCGGGATTTCTACCCGAGACCGTTAAACGGCCGGTCACGCCGGATCAGATGCGGGAATTCACCCAATGCATCATTCGCGATACCGCTCGTCATCTGACGCAGCAGGATTACTTCATGATCGAAGGGGCGCCGCAATGCATGGTGGCCGACCAGAACATGAAGAAGGAAATTATCGTGCAGGGCCTGGGGTGGGGCCATATGCCCCGATTCCTGATCGAGCAGGAGATGCGCGATGGACGCCTGCAATCCATCGCCAGCCGCCATCTTCCGGGCCAAACCCAGGAACTGGTGGTCGCCCGCCGTCGCGATCGGCCGCACGGGCCGATCGCGAATCGCTTGTGGGACCATATCCAGCAAGAGGCGGCATCGCTGCGCCACTCCCTCATCCTGCAGAACCGGGCGCAATGAATGAGGCCCTGCCGACCAGGGTGAGGCCTTCGTTCCGGTCATCAGCCCTGCCGCCTGATGTCCTCGGGCGCCGAAGCCTGGCCTGATCCTCGATCTGGCGCGAAGCGTCCATCGCGCCACCGGGAGCACCTGCTTGCCCGACGAGGGACCCCAGGCCAGGCAATCTGTCGTTGAGACAGACACCTCCCGTCGGACCCTGTTGCCGGGAACAACACGGCTGGAACAGGATCGTCGCTCCCTCTCAAGGCAATGCTTGGGACGTCTCGGATGCGCGTCATTGGCACGGCTGTTGCTCCTCAGCGGTCGTACCAGGAGGCAAAATGAACGAAGCCGATCTCAAACCCGCCGCCGATCGATTGCCGTACCAGGGTCTGCCCGCGCGCCGACTGGCGGAAGGCTTCGACTTGCTCAAGGGCTTCAAAGTGATCGACCTGACGACGTCGGTCGCGGGGCCGGTTTGCACGTTGCTGCTGGCGGATATGGGTGCCGAGGTGATCAAGGTTGAGCGCCGCGAGACCGGCGACGACGCCCGAAGCTGGGGGCCGCCGTTCCTGCACGGCGACTCCCTGTGGTTCCTGAGTGTCAATCGCAACAAGAAGAGCATCTCGCTGGACTACAGCAAAGCCGCGGGGCTGGCGGTCCTTCATGATTTCGTGCGAACCGCCGATATCGTCGTCGTCAATCAGCCGTCGCGCATAGCGAAGAAGCTGGGGACGGACGCAGACACCCTCACTGCTTTGAAGCCGGACCTGATCTACGTTTCCATCACCGGCTTCGGTGTCCATGGCGACCGGTCGGACCAGACCTGTTACGACCTGGTGGCGGAAGGATATTCCGGCATCATGGACATCACCGGCGAGTTGGATGGCGATCCCCAGAAGATCGGCGCTCCTGCGGCGGACATGCTCGCCGGGCAGGATGCGGCCTTCGCCGCGGTGACGGCACTGCTCGCCCGAAACCGTACCGGCAGCGGGCGCGTCATCGATATTGCGCTCGTGGATTCGATGACCCGGTTCCTCATGTGCCGTATCGTCCCGTACATGGGCTCGGGTGAAGTTCCCCGGCGATCGGCGGGCAAGGATAGCGTCATCGCGATCTACCAGACATTTCAGACCGCGGATCAACCGCTGACCCTCGGCCTCGGTAACGACGGTATCTGGCGCAGGTTCTGGGACGTCATCGGGCAACCGATGATCGCACGCGACCCCCGCTACCAGTCGAACGCCGACCGGCGCGCCCTTCGTGCCGAGATCGTCGCGCTGATCGAGCCGATCTTGAAGCAGCGGTCATGCGCACATTGGCTGACGCTGTTTCGCCAGGCGCGAATCCCGGCCGGTCCGATTAATCGGATCGATCAGGTCGTCGATGACCTCCACTTGCAGGAACGCGGCTTGTTCTACCGTCTGCTGGATGGCGACATCGACATTCCGCAAGTCGGGACCGGTATCATGATCGACGGGCGCTCCAATTCGCCCAGGAGCGCGCCACCCGAGCTCGGTCAGCATACGGCCGAATTGTTGAACGAGGTTCTGCAATACGACCGGGAAACGGTGCAGCGGCTCCTGGCAGAGAACGTCATCTAAATCAAAACCAAGCCAGGGCGCCATGGCGGAATAGGAGGAACCGGTGGAATACTCGACGATTCTCTACGAAGAAGATGGCCCCGTAGGCACCATTACCTTGAACAGGCCCGACGACGGCAACATGTTCACCGAGGCCATGTGTCATGAAATCCGGGACGTCATCGAAACGATACGCCGCGAGACCCGCACACGTGTCGTCGTGATTACCGGCGCCGGCGACAAGTTCTTCTGCATCGGGGGACGCAAGGACGTCGAGATCAAGTCCACGCTCTACGCGGGCACTCTGCCGACGCTCGAGATGTACGAGGCGATCGACCGCCTGCAGAAGCCGGTCATCGCGAGCGTCAACGGCTATGCCATCGGCGGTGGCAACGTCCTTCAGGTCGTTTGCGACCTGACGATCGCCAAGGAAAGCGCGATATTCCGACAGGTCGGGCCCATGGTGGGCTCCTTCGATGCCGGCTATGGCACCTGGTACCTCGAAGATCTGGTAGGAAAGAAAAAGGCTAAGGAAATCTGGTTCTGCAATCCGAAGCTGAGTGCGCGCGAGGCGCTGGACATCGGATTGATCAATAAGGTCGTTCCGGACGACGACCTCAAGGACGCGACGAGAGAGATGGCGCTCGCGGTCGCCGAGCGGGGCTCGTTCGCGCTCGCATCGATCAAGGGCGCGTTCAACGCGCGTCACGGCGGCGTTTCGGGACTCTCCCGCGTCACTCACGATCTGTTGCTGCGCTCTTATCTCGAAAGCGAGGAGAGCGCGGAGCTGAACGCTTCGTTCCAGGAAAAGCGCAAGCCAGATCCTTCCAAATTCGGCAGCTGACCATGAAGCAATTCCTGACGCTCCATCATCCCGCGCGGGCCAAGGACTTCTATGCCGCGGGCACGTGGCGGGGAGATACGTTCTACTCCCTGCTCGCCAATCACGCGGCCCTCCGTCCCGATGCATTCGCGATCCAGGACAGCCGGGTCAAACTGACCTTCGCAGAGCTGAAGCGGTGGGTCGACGGTGTTGCCGCGGATCTGCGGAGCTACGGGCTCACCGGTGGCGATCGGGTCTCGATCTGGGCCTCCAATCGTGTCGAGACCGTCGTGACCTTCCTGGCTTGCTCGCGTGAGGGGTTCGCCTGCAATCCGTCCCTGCACAAGACCTATGCGGCACAGGAAATCGGTGCCCTGCTCACGCGCCTGACGGCCAAGGCGCTCTTTACCGAACCAGGATTCGGCAAGGACACGGCACAGGTTCTCGAACAGGTCCTGAACGGCGTTGCGTCGTTGAAGGTGGTCTACCAACCTTCGAGCTTCCCGAAGCCGGCGCCCCATGCGGCGCCGCCCTCTTCAGACCCGGACAAGCTCGTCTACCTGGCGTTCACCTCGGGGACGACCGGAACGCCGAAATGCGTCATGCATTCGGACAACACGTTGCTGGCCAACGCGCGGGATCTCGTTGCCGATTGGGGGCACGACCCACGCACGGTGATCATGACGCTCTCGCCGCTGTCGCATCACATTGCCTGGGTCGCGGTCGGCCAGTGGCTGCTCTCCGGCTGCCTGCTCGTCACCGACGACGTTCCGGCCGGCAAAACCAGGCTCGACTGGATCAACGAGACCGGGGCGACCTACATCCTCGGTGTGCCGACCCATGCGATGGACATTCTGGCGGAGCAGCGGGCGAGGAAACAGCCGCGGCTCGGGGCGGTGCAGGTGTTCTATATGGCCGGAGCGCCCATTCCGCCCTCGGTTGCCGATGCGTTCATGCGGCAGGGCATAAAGCCCCAGAACGTGTATGGCATGACGGAGAATTCGTCCCACCAGTATACGAACCCGAGCGACGATCCGGACACGATCGTCGCGACATGCGGCCGGGGTGGTCGCGCCTATGAGGTCGCGATCTTCGATCCCACTGATCAGAATAGACAGCTTCCGATCGGCGAGATCGGACAGATCGGCGGCAAAGGCGCCTGCCTCATGCTCGGGTATTTCGACAACCAGAGCGTGACCGAGCAGAGCTTCAACGACGACGGCTGGTTCATGTCCGGCGATCTCGGCGCGATCATGCCGAACGGGGCCTTGAGGATCGAGGGGCGTCTCAAGGATCTCATCATCCGCGGCGGCCACAACATCTATCCCTCGCACATCGAGGCGCTGGCACTCCGCCATCCGCAAGTCTCTAAGGCGGCATGCTTCCCCGTGGCGGACGAGCGGCTGGGCGAGCGCGCCTGCATCGCCATCGTGGGCGAACTCGACGCGCCTGACCTGCTGGCACACCTGTCCGCGGAAGGGCTGTCGAGGTACGACCTTCCGGAATATTTCGTGTCGGTCGAGGGCTTCCCGCTCACCGCCAGCGGAAAGATATTGAAGCGGGAGCTCATCGAGATGGTGCGCCAAAGCGAACTGGTTCCTCAGTTCGTCCGCGGTGAAGCGGCAAGGTCGAAAACAGCATGACCGTCACATTGAGCTTCCGCGAAGAGATCGCAGTCATCGTCCTCGATCGACCCGCCGCGTTGAACGCGTTGTCGTTCGAGGTCCTGAAACGGCTCGATGACGCGTTTGTCGAGGTCGCCGCTTCTGCGGCGCGAGCGCTGGTCGTCACCGGTGCCGGACCAAAAGCGTTCTGTGCAGGCGCCGACATTGCGGAACTCAGGAACCGGTCGCTGATGGACCAGAAGCGCGGGGCGGAGTTCGGCCAGCGTGTTTTCAGCAGGCTCAATGCCTTACCGATCGCATCCATAGCCGTCATCAACGGCTATGCATTCGGCGGCGGCTTGGAAATGGCATTGGCGGCGACGTTCAGGATCGTCTTGCCGCAGGCGAAGCTCGGATTGCCGGAAATCAAACTCGGCCTCATCCCGGGCTATGGCGGAACGCAGCGCCTGCCACGGCTGGTCGGAGAGGCCCGGGCGCTCGAAATCATCATGACCGGGCGCACCGTCACGGCAAACGAGGCGGTGGCCATCGGGCTGGCCAACCGGCTGGTCGAAGGTGACCCGGTCGAGGCCGGCCTCGCGTTCGCGCGTGAGTTCACCGGGTTCGGCCTTCCGGCTCTTGCAATGGCACGGGAGGCCGTGACGCGGGCGCTCGACGTGCCCCTTCAGGAGGGACTCAGGATCGAGGCCGACCTCTCGACGCTCGCTTACCAGACCTCGGATGCCGAGGAAGGCATGAGTGCCTTCCTCGAAAAGCGCCAACCGCAATTCCGTGACGCCTAGATCGAAGGACCGGCCGGTTCGGCCTGCCCTTCGATCTGGTCCTCGCCAGGCAAAGCCGCCGTGCCGGCGACCGGCTTCCATTCGATCAGCGGGATAGGATACATGCCGATTTCGAAAAAGATCTTTCTGACGGGCGCCAGTCGCGGGATCGGTGCGGTCGTGGCGCTGGAGCTGGCGCGACGGGGCAATACGGTCGGCTGCCTTTCGCGCAGAGGGACTGGGCCCGAAGGCCTGGACATCCCGTCGGATCTGCAGGAGCGGCTGGTCCTACTGAAGGGCGATGTCACGGACACGCGCTCGATCGGGGCCGCGCTCGAGGCGTTCCATGCCAGGAGCGGCCCGATCGACGGTATCGTCAACAATGCCGGCGTGCATGTCGAGAGCCCGTCCGATAGCCAGCCTCTGTCGGAATTCGAGGAGATTCTCCGGACGAACGCGGTGGCCACCTTCGCGGTCTGCCAGCTCGCATTCCCCTACCTGAAAGCGACCGGGAACGGTCTGATCGTCAACATGGGTTCGTTCTTCGAGAAACTCGGGGTGCGGCGCAATACGGCTTATTGCGCGTCCAAGGCGGCGGTTCATGCGATCACGCGCTGCCTGGCGGTCGAATGGGCTTCCAAGGGCATCCGGGTCATGACGGTCGCGCCCGGCTATGTCGAGACCGATCTCAACAAGGATTTCCTCGCGTCGGAAAAGATCCGGGCCTTTCTGGCTGCCCGTATTCCCGTCGGCGGCCCCGCAAAGGCTGACGACGTCGCCCGGCTCGTCGCGAGCCTGTTCCAAGAAGACATTCCCTTCCTGACCGGCGAGGCGATCTACCTCGACGGCGGTCAGGGCATGGCCCATTGAGGAAACGATCATGTCCGTGATTGCCCGGCTCGACGAACAACTGGGGCTGCCCGAGGACGAGAGGATGCTGCTCGCCAGCGTCCGCGACTACGCCCGAAACGAGATCGCCGCACGGGCCGCCAAGACTGACGAGACGGCCGAGTTCCCCTGGAAGAATGTGGAGGGCATCAACGCGCTCGGCCTCAATGCCATGTTCGTGCCGGAAGCATACGGCGGCGCCGGCCTCTCGTACCTCGTCTATCTGGAGTGCGTGAAGGAAATTTCCGCGGCCTGCGCCTCCACCGGCATCATCTGGGCGACCAACTTCCACGCCGTGAAGCCCTTGATCGATTTCGGCTCGGAAGAGCAGAAGCACCGCTTGCTGCCGCGCATCGCCGCCGGCCGGCTCGCGGCACTGGTCATCACGGAAGCCGACGCGGGTTCGGACGCTACGGGAATGCGCACCAGGTTCACGCCCGACGGGGACGATATCGTCGTGAGCGGCTCGAAGTCGTTCATCACCAACGGGGACGTCGCCGACCTTTATGTCGTGTTCGGAAAATGGGCGGAAACACCCGACCCCCGGACGGCCATCTCCTGTCTGATGCTGGAGAAAGGCACGCCCGGCCTCACGGTCGTCCGGCTCGAGGACAAGATGGGGCATCGCGGCTCGTCCACCGCCGCGTTGTCGTTCGATGATTGTCGCGTACCCAAGGCAAACCTGCTGCGCGGTCCAGGCGAAGGCCTGAAGCTGCTTCTTGCGTCGCTCAACAAATCGCGCCCGTCCGTGGCCGCGCATGCTCTCGGCATCGCTCACGCCGCCTTCGAGGACGCGACCGCGTATATCAACGGGCGTCGGCAATCGGGCAAGCGAATCGTCGAGTTCCAGGGCATTCAGTTTCTGCTGGCAGATCTCGCCAGCGAGCTCGTGCTTTGCCAATCCTGGCTGACGCAAGTCGGCCGATTGGTCGACGCGGGCGCCACGGACATCGGCATAGAAGCATCGATCCTCAAGCTGCGGGCATCCGACCTCGCCATGCGCATGACCACCGAGGCGGTACAGCTGCTCGGCGGCTACGGCTACGTCAAGGACTACCGGGTCGAGCGCCTGATGCGCGACGCGAAGATTACGCAGATCTGGGAAGGGACGAACCAGATCCACCGACAGCTCATCGGGCGCAGCTTTATCGAGCGGTGAGGAGAAAAGCATGAACGAAAGAATGACCGTCGGCGTCGCCGGCTCCGGCACCATGGGTACCGGCATCGCCATCGTCGCGGCTCGCGGCGGTTTCCCGACTATCGTGTTCGATGTGGAACGGAGCCGGGTCGATGCGTCGATCGCCCAGATGAAAGCATTCTTCGGTAAGTCGGTGCAGCGAGGCAAGCTGACCTCGGACCAGGTCGACGAAATCATGAGCCGCGTCAGCGGCACCAGCGACATCGCGCAGATGGCGCGCTGCGGCCTCGTCATCGAGGCGATCTTCGAGGAGCTCGAGATCAAGGGTCGGCTCTTCTCGAGTCTCAACGAGGTTTGCCCGCCGACGACCTTGTTCGCGTCGAACACTTCCACGTTGTCGATAACCGAGATTGCCGCCCGCTCCGGCCGCGACGATCGGTTCGTCGGCATGCATTTCTGCCTGCCGGCACAACTCATGAAGCTGGTGGAAATGGCACCCGGCCTCAACACGTCGCCGAAGAGCTTCGAGCAGGCTTGGCAGCTGTGCGAGGCGATGGGGCAACGCCCGGTCAAGACGCAAGACGAGCCCGGCTTCATCCTCAATTACTTCCTGGTTCCGTTCAACAACGATGCGATCCGCCTCGTGGAGGCGCGGGTCGCCGAGCCGGTGGAGATCGACAAGGCGATCAAGGGTGCGCTTGGCTATGCCATGGGTCCGATGGAATTGCTGGATCTGGTTGGCCTCGACACCCAGGTGCTGTTGTGCGAGGCGCTGCACGGCGTCACCCACGAGCCGAGGGCCGCATGTCCACCATTGCTCCGCCGTATGGTCGCGGCCAAGCGTCTCGGTCGCAAAACCAAACGGGGATTCCTGTCCTATGAAACCGCGGCCATCTTCGGAGCGTGACGCCATGGTGCACAGTGTGACCCGATCCGGCCCGAGCCGGTCCTTCCCCGCGGCCCACCCGCTTCTCGATGCGGCAGCCGCGGACGGCGACATCCTCGTCCTCGTCGGCCATGGGGCGGGGCTCGCCTATACTGCGCTGGCCGAAAAAGCGCGCTATACGGCGATCCTCGTCGAGCTTGGCACCGAATGCCTGGGTGTCCATACCGGCGAAGGGCGCGGTGAGGAAGGGAGCAATGTCCTGGGCTTCGCCCGCTTCTGCCTTGGCAAGGCGCCCCCGTCCGACCTGGTCGAGATCGTGCGGCAGCCGAGAACCAGGCCCGACGCCCTCGATGCGGCCCGAAGCCTGTTCGAAGCCTATGATCTCAAGACGGCGGTATGCGGCGACTTTCCCGGCCGGATCGTCGATAGGCTGGTGCGGCCCTACTACAATGCCGCTCTCAACCGGCTGGATTCGAAGCTCGCAAGCGCGTCCGACATGGATCTCACCTTGAGACTCGGTCTCGGATATCCCGAAGGGCCGATCGAACTGCTCGAGAGAACCGGGCTTGCGGACCATCACGACGTGACGCTGGCGGTCTATCAGGCGCTTGGCGACCCTGCCTACGCTCCGGCACGCCGCGCGCAGGTTGCCAAAGCCGGCCAACGGCGGGAGGGCTGATCCCGTGCGACCGTTGGAAGGACTCCTGGTCCTCGACTTTTCGACCCTCCTCCCGGGACCGCTCGCCAGCCTGATCCTCGCCGAGGCCGGCGCGGACGTCATCAAGGTCGAACGTCCGGGGCGTGGCGATGACATGCGGACTTACGATCCGAAGATCGGGGACGACAGCGCCAACTTCGTCATGCTGAACCGCGGCAAGCAGAGCGTCGTCATCGATCTCAAGGCACCGGACGCGGCCGCGCGATTGCAGCCGCTGCTCGCGAAGGCCGACATCGTCGTCGAACAGTTCCGCCCGGGCGTCATGGACCGTCTCGGCCTCGGGTACGAAGCGTTGCGCACCATCAATCCGAAGCTGATCTATTGCTCCATCAGCGGATGGGGCCAGACCGGTCCGAAGGCCAAGGTCGCCGCGCATGACCTCAACTACATGGCAGAGACGGGCGTGCTCGGGCTGAGTGCCGGCATCGATGGCGCGCCGGTCCTGCCGCCGGTGCTCGCCGCGGACGTGGCCGGCGGCGCTTTGCCGGCAGTGATGAACATCCTGTTGGCGTTGCGCCGGCGCGATCTGACGGGAGAAGGCGCCTATCTCGACGTTGCCATGGGCGACAATCTGTTTGCTTTCACTTACTGGGGGCTCGGCAACGGTTTTTCCGGCGCGGGGTGGCCGGTACCCGGCCGTGAACTCGTCACCGGCGGCACGCCCCGCTACCAGATTTATCGCACCAGCGACGGGCGATACCTTGCTGCGGCCCCGCTCGAAGACAAGTTCTGGGAAAACTTTACCCGGATCATCGAACTTCCCGGCCAGTTTTGCGCGTCGTCAGCCGAGCCGCGGGCCGTGATCGCCGCGGTGTCCGAGCGCATCGGTGCCCGCACGGCGGCCGAATGGCAGCAGGTTTTCTCGGGCCAGGACGTCTGCTGCTCCATCGTCGTCACCCTCGAAGAAGCGGTGAACGACCCGCATGTCGCGGCGCGCCGCCTGTTCGCTCACAAGCTTCAGGCGGGAGGACGGGACCTCCCGGCTTTACCCATCCCACTGGCCTCCATCTTCCGTGAGGAGGCCTCCCGCTCCGTAGCACCGACGCTCGGCGCATCGACTACGGCGCTCCTCGAGAGCTGAAAGACCGGCACATGCGCAGTTATCGCGTCTGGGAGCATGGGCTCCCCTCGACCATGCGGATCGATACCTTACCCGACCTCGTTCCCCAACACGGCGAGATGGTGGTCGACGTCAAGGCGGCCGGCATCAATTTCCCGGACACGCTGGTCATTTCCGGCAAGTACCAGATCCTGCCGTGCCGCCCGTTCACTCCCGGCAAAGATCTTGCCGGTGTCGTCTGCAGCGTCGGTCGGGGTATCACGGGGTATGCCGTCGGCGACCGCGTCATGGCGCAGGTCGAGCATGGCGCCTTCGCCGACCAGGCCGTCGTTCAACCGCGACAAACATACAGGCTGCCGGACGGGATGAGCTTCGAGGCGGGCGCGGCCATGGGGCTCGTCTATCAGACGGCACATTTCGCCCTCGTCGAGCGCGGCCGATTCCGCAAGGGCGAAACCGTCCTGATCGGCGGGGCCGCCGGTGGCGTCGGCATGGCCGCCATCCAGATTGCCAAGGGGCTGGGCGCCCGGGTCCTGGCGGCCGTACGCTCCCCTGACGAAGCCGCGTTGGTGCTGGAAGCGGGCGCCGATGCGGCGATCGATCTCGCGGTCGAGAACTTGCGGGACGACCTGAGGGCCCAGGTGCATGCCGCCACCGAAGGCCGGGGCGCCGATGTCGTACTGGACCCTCTCGGTGCCGATTTCTTCACCGCTGCCTTGCGCGCCATGGCCTGGTGCGGTCGATTGGTCGTGATCGGATTCGCCGCAGGCGACATTCCGAGCGTCAAGGTCAATTACCTGCTCGTGAAGAATATTTCGATCAGCGGCCTGCAATGGAGCGACTATCGCGACCGGACACCGGAGCGGATCCAGGCGGTCCAGAGCGAGCTTTTCGGCCTCTGGCGCACTGGCGCCATCCGGCCGCGTATCATGCGGGTATTCCCGTTCGAGGCGCTGCCTGAGGCACTGGAGCTCGTCGCCGATGGCAAGGTCCAGGGTAAGGCGGTCGTCACCGTCGGAACACCGGCAGCATGAGCGCCCTGTCGACGAACGCAACGGTCGTGGTTATCGGTGCGGGCGCCATGGGCTCGGGGATCGCGCAAGTGGCCGCGCAGGCCGGCCATCCCGTCCTGCTCTATGATGCCCGGGATGGGGCGGCGAAGAAGGGACGCGAGGGTGTCCTGGCAAATCTCGGCCGCCTCGTCGAGAAGGGCCGGTTGGAACCGGACGATGCGGCCGCGACGGCAGCCCGGCTGACCGTCGCAGCCTCGCTGATGGAACTGAAGGGCGCGCGCCTCGTCGTGGAAGCGATCGTCGAGGACCTCGCAATCAAGCGCAAGCTGTTCGGCGAAATCGAGGATCTGGTGGCGGAAGAAACGATCCTCGCCACCAACACCTCGTCGCTCTCGGTGACGGCGATTGCCGCCGGCTTGCGCCATCCTCATCGGGTCTGCGGGCTGCACTTCTTCAATCCCGCGCCCGTGATGGCGCTGGTCGAGATCGTCTCCGGACTCGCATCCGATGCCGAGGTCCTCGACGTTCTCGTGGCAACGGCTCGGTCGTGGGGCAAAGTGCCCGTCCGCGCGACCTCGACGCCGGGATTCATCGTCAATCGGGTGGCGAGACCCTTCTATGCGGAAGGGTTGCGCTTGCTCGAAGAGGCGGCGTCCGACGTGCCGACCCTCGACGCGATCATGCGCGAGGCCGGCGGCTTTCGCATGGGACCTTTCGAGCTCATGGATCTGATTGGGCACGACGTCAATTTTGCGGTCACCCGCTCCGTCTTCGAGGCGAATTTCTGTGATCCGCGTTTTCGCCCGTCGCTCGTGCAACAGGAGCTTGTCGCGGCGGGTTGGCTTGGCCGGAAAACGGGCCGCGGCTTTTACGATCACGCGGCGGGTGCCGCGCCGCCCCGGGTTCGGACCTGTTCGCCGGCACCGGCACCTCGGTCGGTCGTGATCGAAGGGGTGTTGGGTCCTGCCGAGCCGCTCGCGGCCGCCCTGGCAAATGCCGGGATTCCCGTCGAGTGTCGTCCGGGCGAAGGTTTGATACGGATGGAAGGGGCGACCCTCGCCTTGTCCGATGGCAGAACCGCGACGGCACGGGTCGCGGGCGGCGCGGCGGCCGACCTCGTGCTGTTCGACGTCGCGCTTGACTATGTCACTGCCAAGCGCGTTGCCATCGCCAAGGCGGACCAGGCGCCGGATGCCGCCATCGCCACCGCGGCAGGATTGTTCCAGTCTCTCGGCAAGACGGTGTCATTGATCGGGGATCTCCCGGGGCTCGTCGTGTTGCGCACCGTCGCCATGCTGGCCAACGAGGCAGCCGAGGCAGCCCATCTCGGGGTCGCGACGCCGTCGGACATCGACCGTGCGATGAAACTGGGCCTCAACTATCCCAAAGGTCCTTTGGCCTGGGCACAAGACATCGGCGTCGGACGTGTGCTCGAAACGCTGGAGGCCCTGCAGGCCGCTTATGGTGATGACCGGTACCGGGCGTCGCTTTTCCTGCGCCGTCGCGCCGCCAGCGGCATGGCGCTGATGTAACGGGCACGATCCGCTTTCGGAGATTGGCAGCCTGGGTGGATCCAGCAGGCTCCCGGCTCGATTTCGACCCGGTTGCCGCCCGGGCGGTCCGTGGTTGCCACTGGTGCGGGCCTCATGCGAATGTCCATGGAAACGACAAAAATGCCAACGGGGAAACACACCGGTGACTGACAGGCCAGGGACTTCGATCGATGGCATCATCGCTCGAAACGGCGAGGGACGGATCACCCTATCGCAGGGCATCGGCACCGATCCCCGCCTGCAGGCCCTCGTGAGCGACAAGGCCTGGCTGCGCGAAGCGCGTGCGCGGCGCGTTCAATCCGTCATCATCGATCGCCAGAAACTGATAGCTCTCATCACGCAGACGCCCGAGGGTGAACTGATCCTGTTCAGCCGTCTCTCGAGCGGGACCGTTCTCGAGTTCCTGAGCTCGGTGGATTTCGCCTACGACATTCTCGATCACATCCTAAACGATCCCTTCGAAGCCGTGACGGTCGTCGATGCCGACGGGAAGGTCGTTTACTTCTCGCCCGTGCACGAGAAGTTCTTCGGTCTCGGCCACGGCGAAGCCAACGGCCGTCCGGTCCGCGAGGTCATCGAGAATACCCGCCTCGACATGGTGGTCAAATCGGGCAAGGCCGAAATCGGCGTCATCCAGGAGATGAGGGGCTCTCAACGGGTCGTCTCCCGCGTGCCGATCCGCCACGACGGCAAGATCGTCGGGGCGATGGGTCGAGTCATGTTCAAGGGGC
Organism: Aliidongia sp.; assembly: GCF_035943795.1. NCBI lineage: Bacteria > Pseudomonadati > Pseudomonadota > Alphaproteobacteria > Rhodospirillales > Dongiaceae > Aliidongia > Aliidongia sp. Next base: position 56,142 of record NZ_DASZBY010000005.1, read on the forward strand.
CCGAGCAGGTTGAGAAGCTGAGCCGCCGTGTGAATGCGCTCGAGAGCAAGGTCGCGTTTTACAAACGCGAGGCGGCCTCGCTGCGTCGCAAGACCTACGGGCTGGACGATCTGATTGGCGACTCGCCCGAGATGCGGCGCCTGCGGCGCGAGATCATCAAGGTCGCCCCGCTCGAACTTCCCGTGCTGATCCGCGGCGAGAGCGGAACCGGCAAGGAACTCGTGGCCCATTCCCTGCATCGCCTCAGCCCGCGCCGGGAAGAGAAGATGGTCATGGTCAATGCCGCGGCGCTGCCTTCCACGCTCGTCGAGTCGGAGCTGTTCGGCTACGAGGCCGGCGCCTTCACGGGAGCCGATCGCAAGGGGCGGCGCGGCAAGTTCGAGCAGGCGTCAGACGGCTCGATCTTCCTCGATGAGATCGGTGATATGCCGATCGAGGTGCAGGTCAAGCTCCTCCGCGTCCTCCAGGATCATGTCATCGAGCCGATCGGCAGCGAGCGGGCGATCGAGGTCAATTTTCGACTCATTACGGCGACAAACCGGAATTTGCAGCAGCTCGTCTCCGAGGAGAAGTTCCGCCTGGATCTGTTCTACCGAATTTCGACGATTACCATCGACGTGCCGCCGCTGCGCAAGCGCCTCGACGACATTCCCCTGCTGGTGGACCACTTCCTGCGGGAATACGCCTCGCTTCATGGTCAACGCTCGGCGATCACGGACGAGGCCATGTCCTATCTGATGGAGCAGAGCTGGCCGGGCAACGTCCGGCAGCTCTATCACGAGATCGAGCGCGCGCTGGTCTTTGCAGAAAACGGGCGCATCACCATGAGCCTGCTGACCGACCATTCGGTGCCGCCCTCGGCTTCGGATGCCATGGCATTCCCCGGGACACGGGGCGCCGAGCCGGAACCGACCACATTGAAGGCGGCAATCGAGAATCTCGAACTCAAGCTCATTCGCGAAGCGCTGGAGCGGCGGAGAGGGAACAAGAAGCGCGTCGCGGAAGAGCTCGGGATCTCTCGATCGTACATATACAAGATCCTCGGAGAGCAGGGGCCGCGAGAAGGCTGAACGGGGCCGGCCTGCAATTCGAACGGTTTCGCCCTAAACGATCTCGCCGGCCGCGAGCGCGTCGCGCAGTTTCGATCTCATCCATAACGTTCCGCCGGCCGTGTAGCCGCCGTCGATCGCGATCTCGGCGCCCGTGACGTAGCTCGACTCGTCGCTGGCCAGGAAAAGCACGACGTTCGCGCATTCGTCGGGAGCGCCTTCGCGCTGCAGGGGGGCCGCTCGCCGTCCTGCCTCGGCATGCCCGGGGGCGCTGTTCCTGCTGAAGGTCGTTCCTCCGATCACGCCGGGGTGAATCGAATTTACCCGGACGCCCCATTCCGCGAACTCGACCGCGGCGGTCTTGGTCAGCCCGCGCAGGCCCCATTTGCTGGCACAATAGGCGGCATCATTGTGCGCGGTAAGACCGGCGGTCGACGAGACGTTGATGATGGAGCCGCCGCCCGAGCGCCGCATCACCGGTGCCGCCCATTTCATCCCCAGCAGCGGACCCGTGAGATTGACATCGATCGTGCGATACCAGGCATCGAGCGCGGTATCGGCGATACCCTGCCGCGAGATCGTCCCGGCATTGTTGACGAGGACGTTCACGCCTCCGAACTCGCTCTCCGCCAGTCTCATGACGTCGACCCATTGAGCTTCGTCGGTGACGTCATGGCGAGCTGCGATGGCTCGTCCGCCTGCCTGGCGCAACTCGGAAACCAGGTCGTTCAACCCGTCGCGGGCGAGATCGGTCAGCACGACCGACGCACCCTCGCGAGAGAATAGCCGTGCTTCGGCGGCGCCCTGTCCTCCCGCTGCGCCGGTAATGATGGCGACCTTCTCATGTAGCCTGCCCATTGCGTGCCTCCCTCTTCTCGCTTGCCGGTCCTGGTTTCCGAGGGTCGACCAGCAAGGCGGATGCCAGCGCCCGCCCGGCAGGCTGCGGCGTCGTCCAGCGCGGAGATTGTCCGGGCCAACGACAATCGATGCCGTCCCGGCCGACAGCCGATGATCTTCCGGCGCCCCCGTGCGGGCCTGCCGCTTGGCTGGCACCGGCAGTGCAAGTTGCCGCCAGGAAATAGCGGGACGTCTAGGAGGAGACCGAGATGCAAGACGTTTTCATTTGCGATTACATCCGCACGCCGATCGGCCGGTTCGGAGGCGCCCTGGCGGAGGTCCGGGCCGACGACTTGGCCGCCATCCCGTTGAAAGGCCTGATCCGTCGCAATCAGAGGACGGATTGGGCAGCGGTCGATGACGTCATCCTGGGCTGCGCCAATCAGGCGGGGGAGGATAATCGCAATGTCGCACGCATGGCCCTTCTGCTCGCCGGCCTGCCAATTGGCGTGCCCGGTTCGACGGTCAACCAACTCTGTGGCTCGGGAATGAGTGCCGTGATCGCCGGCGCTCGTGCCATCAAGGCCGGCGAAGCCGACCTGATCATCGCCGGCGGTGTCGAATCGATGTCCCGGGCTCCCTTCGTCCTGCCGAAAGCCGACCAGGCCTTCTCGCGAAATGCGGAAATCTACGACACGACGATCGGCTGGCGCTTTGTCAATGCGCTGATGAAGCAGTCGTATGGCGTAGAGTCGATGCCGGAAACCGGCGAGAATATCGCCGAGGATTACGACATCGGTCGTGATGACCAGGATGCCTTCGCCGCTCGTTCGCAGGCCAAAGCCGTCGCGGCGCAGGCGAGTGGCAGGCTCGCTCGCGAAATCATCTCCGTCGCCGTGCCGCAGCGCAAGGGCGAACCGGTTCTTGTCGAGAAGGACGAGCATCCGCGCGGCGACACGACGATCGAGAGGCTCGCGAAATTGCCGACACCCTTCCGCCAGATCGGCGGAACCGTGACCGCGGGGAATGCATCAGGCATCAACGACGGTGCCGCCGCTCTGGTGCTCGCCTCCACGACCGGCATCACGCGGCACGGATTGACCCCTTTGGCCAGGATCGTCGGTGGCGCTGCCGCTGGCGTACCACCGCGCATCATGGGCATCGGGCCGGTACCGGCCACGCGGAAACTCTGCGAACGGCTGGGCCTCACGCCGGCGGACTTTGATATCGTCGAGTTGAACGAGGCCTTTGCCAGCCAGGGGATCGCCGTCCTGCGCGAACTGGGTATCAGCGAAGAAGCATCATTCGTAAATCCCAACGGAGGGGCGATCGCTCTCGGCCATCCGCTCGGCATGTCCGGCGCACGCATCACCGGTACGGCGGCCCTGGAGCTTTCGCTTCGAGGCGCGCGTCGCGCCCTGGCGACCATGTGCATCGGTGTCGGGCAGGGGATCGCCATCGCCCTCGAAGCGCCTTGATGGGGACAGTGCTGGAAGCAGGCCCGGGGGCCACGTTCCGGTGGGACACCAGGCACGGGCTACGCCAGGAGCGTCGCTCGTGCGGACAGGTGTAATCTCCAGGTGCAGGGCAAGTCGCCCAATCCGCGGGGAATGCCCCGGATCACGGGCTGATTTCCGGCTCTCGGCGAAAACGCCGAGCCAAATCAGACTGGCACGCGGCTTGCGCTCTCCGCTCACGAGAGACGGACGCCATCGCTTAACACAAAATTGCTGGCCGGCAGGGTCGGAAAGGGAACTCATGGAAGTCGAATTGAAGGGGCTGAGCGCGTTGATCACCGGCGCAAGCCGCGGCCTCGGGAAATCGATCGCAGTCGAATTCGGGCGCGCCGGCGCAAACATCGTGATCGTTGGACGGGATCGCGAGGCCCTCGGGCAGACGGCGAGAGAGGCCAGTGCCGCCGGCGCTCCGGCAGTCGAGATCCACCAGTCGGATCTGACCGATCCGCAGGCGGCCGACAAGGCCGTGAAGGCCACCGTCGAAAGATTCGGGCGGCTCGACGTTCTCGTGAACTGCGCGGGGGATACGAAGCGCGGAAGCTTCTTCGATCTGACGGACGCCGACTGGGCCGATGGGTATGCGTTGAAATTCCACGGCTGCGTCAGGCTTTGCCGTGAGGCTTGGCCGCATTTGGCCGAGAGGAGAGGCGCGATCGTCAACATCGTCGGGGTCGGCTCGAAAACGCCCAGCCGGGATTTTACAATCGGCGGGTCTGTCAACTCGGCGCTGCTGAATTTCACCAAGGCGCTAGCTGACCTCGGCATCAAGCAGGGTGTCCGCGTCAACGCCGTCAACCCGGGATTCTTCGATACCGATCGCCTGACGCGAAAGATCGATACTTACATCGGAAGCACCGGCGGTTCACGCCAGCAGGCCGAAGCGGAAATTCTCTCGTCTCTCAAGATCGACCGTTTCGGGAAGCCTGAGGAAGTGGCGGCGCTTTCGGTTTTTCTCGCCTCGAGCCACGCCACATATATCCATGGCGCGACCATCGACATCGACGGAGGGGCGACGCGCGGTCTATAGGCCGGCGGGGGCGGTCCGATCCGGTGTCCGCTATCGAGCTGGAACGCTGAGCGTCAACAGCTCGCGAACATCGGGAAGGCTTTCTGCCGACCAGACGCGCGCGCAAAGCGCCTCGCGCGCTTCCCGATCCAACCGCGCCGACGTCAGGCGATGGAATTTGTCTTCAAGTTCCGTATCGGACAAAGGATGGTCGAGACTGCCGCGGGCTTTCGTGATCACGACCGTCCGCGCGCTTCCATCCCGGCAGCGGAAGATGATTCTGGCCGCCTCGACCGGCACCGTGTCCTCCGCGATCAATCGAACCTTTCGACGCAACAGGGCGACGGATGCATCGAAAACCGCCTCGTCGCTGAACGCCTGGAGACCAGGCGTTCCGAAAAGCAATGATACGGCGATCGCATGCTGCGCGCTGACCTGGGATTCGCGACTGGATTGAATATCGGCACGATCGGCACGCTGAAGGAGCAGCGGATTTCCGAAAACGACGATCTCGCTCAACGCTGCCGGGTCGACGCCATCCTGATCGCGCCACGCGAGACATGCGTCGATAACGGGGTTGATCACCACACCGCATGGGTAGGGCTTGTAAGTGTTTCTGGACAGCTCCCACCTCCCTCCAAACGCCTTGGTCAGCCCGGAAAGATCCGGATTGCTCGCCATGACGGCTAGAAAGCCGTTCGCCCCCTCGATCGGTAGGTCAGGTCCGGAAAATCCGCGCTGGGCCAACAGAGCGCTCCAGAGGCCGTTGCGTGCCGCATTCCCGATGCTCACGCTTTTCGCCATCGTGCCGAGGCTCTCGACAAGCCCTGAAGACTGTGTCGCGGCGTTTCCCAACGCCCAGATTATGGCTCGCTCATTCAATCCCAGTGCGCGGCTTGCGGCTGCCGTCGCTCCCAGGATTCCGCACGTGGCCGTGATATGCCATCCACGACGGTAGTGCTCCGGATATATCGCATTACCCAGGCGGCAAGCGATTTCGACACCGACGATGAAGGCCAGCAGGAGGTCCTTCCCGTCCACTTGGCCGCGTTCCGCAAGGGCGAAAAGAACGGGGAATATCGGTGCGCTGGGGTGGATGACGGTCGGGATGTGCGTATCGTCGAAGTCGGCGATATTCGCACTCGCTGCATTGAGAAATGAGGCGCTGAGACCATCGATCCGATCCCGCCGTCCGATGATGGTCGCCTGGGTCGAAAGACCGAACTCGCGCAATGACACCAACGCAAGGTCGATCGCTGGCTCCATCGAACCGCTGATTGCCGTGGCAAAGAAATTGAGGAGCGCACGCCTTGCCTGATGGCGGACGGTTTGCGGAATATCTTCCCATTGCGCGTGCGCGATGAATTGGGACAGCTTGCGTGTCAATCCGAGCGCTTGCGCCACCATCTCACTCCTGACCTGACGGCCGGCGGCTCCCGCCGGCGCACGTGACGGCAGCAAGATAAGGGCCAGAGACCCGACTTACTCGGTTGACTGCCGACGTCGCAAAGCAATGAAGAAATGGTGTCCTTGCAGACAACACCGATGTTCGCGAAAGACACAAGATTCAGGGTTCCGCAACGGGGGAATTTACCCAGAGAGCTGCGGCATCGAATTTGCGGTCGGCAATCGAACCTCCAACCTGGATTGAAAACTATGGCAAAATCTTCGGTCGCATTCATCGGTACCGGCGCCATCGGCTCGCCAATGGCGTTTCGCCTTCTCCAAGCTGCCTTCCCTTTGGTCGTAAACAATCGTCGGCGGCAAGGCGCCGAAACCTTGATCGATGCAGGGGCCGCCTGGGCTGAAACGGCCGCGGCAGCTGCAGAACATGCCGAGTTGATATTTACGTGCCTGCCCAGCATCGAGGCGATGGACGACGTTTGCTTCGGCCCGAGTGGCATCATGTCCGGTGGCAAGCCTCGTTGTGTCGTCGACCTGTCGACGACCGGACCGGACGACGCCTTCAGGATTGGTGCTCGGTTGAATGCCGGTGGAATAGCATTCATTGACGCGCCGGTCACGGGAGGGGTCCCGCGCGCGCGGGAAGGCAAGTTGACGGTCATCGCCTCGGGCGATCCCGATGAAATCGAGTTTGCGCGGCCCGCTTTCGAAACGATTGGCTCCACAATCGTGGTGGTCGGATCAAAATGCGGACAAGCCCAGACCGTCAAACTGATCAACAACATGTTGAATTATACGGCCATGGCCGCAACGTGCGAAGCGATGGTGTTAGGTGTGAAGGCGGGAATCGATCCGAATACGATTCTCCAAGTGGTGAATACCGGTTCGGGTCGGAATTCAGCAACCGAGGTTAAATTTCCTCTCGCCATCCTGCCTCGAACTTTCGATTTCGGTGCAACGAACCGGGTTGCGGCAAAGGATTTGTCACTTTTCCTGGGCGTCGCCGAAAACCTCTCGATACCGACCCCTGTTGCCAGCTTCATCTCGCAGCTTTGGCGCACATGGCTCCCCACTCACGGAGATGAAGACATGACGACGCTTGTCAAAATGTTCGAGCAATGGGCGGGTGTGGAAGTGTCGGGAAAATAACGGCGCGATGCCTGAAAGAACTTCGCGACGGATTTGACTTCGAAGAAACGTGTGAGTTGTCGTAGTTCGCCACCACGTCCGTCCCGGCGCGCGCTTCTGGAAGGCCGTGACTGCTGATAGCACGGACGCCCGTGGTGGGCGGCGCTGCGATGGTCTGATACCTTTTCTGTCGCAGCTGCGTCACCGCTTGCGACCTGATCAATCCAGTTCCGCCAATATCGTTGGCCAAACGCGATCAGCCGCGCGCCAAAGATACTCGCCAAATCAAACGACTGGCGCACTCTCCCGGTCCACTTCGACCGAAGAATGCTCCAGCCGGTCTAACACAACGACTGATCAATAGTCCCAGAGGGCCGGTACCCAACGAAAGACGTCGCCGTCGACGGCCACCCGGCCGACGGATGGGAACGGTAGGTGAGTGGCAACAAGCTGTTCACCTGTCGCAGCCAGTTCTGTCAAAAGGCGGACCCGAACACGGACCGCCTCCTCGGGGTCGTGTTCGAAACCGTTGTACCAGTCGGGGTGCTCGAATCCGACCGTGAACACGGCATCCCCAGCAAACGTCAGCCGGTCGCCGCCGGATGCCAGGCGGACCACGCTGTGCCCGGGCGTGTGGCCGCCGGTGCGACGGACGACTACCCCCGGCGCCACCTCGCGCTCCTCATCGAACAGCCGCACTTGACTGCCGTACTCTTTCGCGAACCGCTTGGCGGTCGCACGAAGCACTTCCGGGAACCCCGGCGGCATCGAGGTGTGGGAGAAATCGGGCGATTCCCAGAATTTGGCCTCGGCGGCCGCCACGTGGATCCGCAAGTCCGGACGCAGCCGCTCTTTCACACCGTCGATGAGGAGTCCCCCGATGTGGTCCATATGCATGTGAGTAATCACCACATCGGTCACGGCCGCAAGGTCGATGCCGGCAGCCGCCAGCCGTTTAATCAACTGCCCAGCCCGCGGCAAGTTCAAGTTCGGATCCGACCCTAACCCCGCGTCGATGAGTACGGTCTGCTCGCCGCTACGTACCACGATCACGTTCAGAGCCCAGTCGAAAGCGTCCGGTGGCAAGAACATGTCGTTAAGCCAGGCCGCCCGTACGCCCGGGTCGGCGTTGTGTCCCAACATCGCGCTTGGGAGCGGCAGCACACCATCGCTGATCACCAGTACGTCAATTTCGCCGATTCGCACCGCGTAGCGCGACGGAACCAACTCTTCGGCTCCCAAGCGCAATTCTGGCGCCGTTTTCGGTTCAAGTAGTTTGCTTCCACCTGTCACCACATTCTCCATGCTCAGTCCTTTGATCGGCGCAGGATCCGGCCTCACCGGCAGCAACCTATGCGCCATGCCATCAAGACGATTGGGTACGGGCGATAGTGACATGGTCGCCAAGAAATTTCGGCGAACGCGTTTGCGAGCCACGATCTTCGAGCCGGCTAACTATGAAGGCACGGCAGCAGGCAACGACGGCTGGCCCGGCCGAGAGCCTAGTGCACTGAGTCATTCGGAAGGTACAGGCAGTCTGCTGAGCTTGGCGAGGATGGTGTCGGCGGATTTGGCCCCACACGAAGGGCTTTGATGCCTTGTTGTGTTCGCGGATGTATCGCTTGATGGCGTCCTGGAGGCCGGCGACGGACTTGAAGGTGCCGCGCCGGATGCGGCGCCTGGTGATGATCGAGAAGAAGCCTTCGACGGCGTTGAGCCAGGAGGCGGAGGTCGGCGTGAAGTGAAAGAACCCGCGCGGATGGTCGGCGAGCCAGGCGAGGACGCTGGGATGCTTATGGGCAGCGTAATTGCCGGCGATAGTGTGGATGATCTTCCCGGCCGGAACGGAGCGCTCCACGGCATTGAGGAATTTGATGAACTCCTGATGGTGTTGCCGCTGCATGCAGCGGCCGATCACGGTGCCGTCGAGGATGTTGAGGGCGGCGAACAGCGTGGTGGTGCCGTTGCGCTTGTAGTCATGGGTCATGGTTCCGCACTTGCCGGGCTTGAGCGGCAGGCCCGGTTGGGTCCGGTCGAGGGCTTGGATATGGCTCTTCTCGTCGATCGACACGACGACGGCATGGCAGGGCGGGTTCGTAGACAGGCCTCGACTATCTCGGCGAAGGCGGGATCGTTGGACTTCTTGAACGTGCGGATGCGATGGGGCTGCAGACGGTGCGCCTCCCACAGTCGCTGGACTGAACTCAAGCCAATGCCGACCGCCTTGGCGACGGCGCGACCGGTCCAGTGCGTCGCTTCGCCGGGCGGCTCGGAGCAGGTCAGCGCCAGTACCTTCGCGATCGTCGCCGGCGAGAGGGGCGCCTTGCCGGGCTTGCGCGTCTTGTCGCGCACCAGCCCCTCCACCCCCTGTTCGGCATAGCGCACCTGCCAGCGCCAGACGGCGGGACGGCTGACGCCTGCGCGCCGGGCCACGTCGAGGACCGACAGGCGGTCCGCCGACAGAAGGACGATCCGTGCCCGCTACACGTGCTTCACCGGGCGGTTCCGGTCACCGATGATCGCGGCTAAGCGTTCGCGGTCCTCGGCGCCAACGATGATGCTGACGGTCTGGGTCATGCCCCGGATTCGCATAGCCCGGCCCTCACGTGAATCCTATGTTTGGATCAGTGCACCAGCAGCATCCAGTCCTCCATGAATGAACCCATTCGAACGGCGGCGTCGGATCGTCTGGTCGGCGAGCAGTGGTGCTGATTGATGATAGGCCGGATAGATGAAGGTGCCTCGACCGACAGACTGACCGGGCTCTTTCCCCTTCAGGCCGCCAGCTTTGGGGCCTGCCGTCCGACCAATCGCCGCGGCGTTGTTGTTCGTGCCGTGTCGTGCGTCGCCTCGCTCTGGAAGACCTGCCGCAGCTCCGCCACCGTTCCGCCAATACTCTCCTCGCCAAGCTCAGCAGGCTGCCTGTACCCTCCGAGTGAGTTGGATCACCAGCAACATGTCTCGGCGTGCGGCGAACCGACGCCTTGTCTTGGAGCGGGGGCGCCTGCTCGATCAAACTGGAAAGACAGTTGCGTGCTGCCGGTTCCAGGATAGGCCGACCGGGGCGCCCTGGGACGGTGCTGCCGCGCTGGCCGGGTGAAGGGCGAAATAATCGCCGCCGTCGGCCAGCCGAACGACCGATCGCCGGGACGCGCCCAGGTAGATGACCTCGATCAACCGGCCGGTCAGGCCGGCGTCTCCGGCGACGGGATGCAGCGTCATCCGTTCCGGTCGGACCGCAACAACGACCGCGGTGCCTGCCGCCACCGGCCTCGGCGCCATCGCCTCGACCGGGCGCCCCAGCACCTCGACATGACAGTGATCGCCGGACGAGCCTAGCACCGTGCCGGAGAAGAAATTCGTGTCCCCCAGGAAATCAGCGACGAAGCGTGTCGCCGGCCGCTCGTACAGCTCGCTTGGCGTGCCGATCTGCTCGATCCGGCCGCGGTTGAACACCGCGATCCGGTCGCTCATCGTCAGCGCCTCTTCCTGGTCGTGCGTCACGTAGAGCACTGAGATCCTGCGCTCGCGATGAACCCGCTTGATCTCGCGCTGCATCTGCTCGCGCAGCTTCTTGTCGAGCGCGCCCAAGGGCTCGTCCATCAGCAGCAGGGCCGGGCGATAGACCATGGCGCGGGCGAGCGCCACGCGCTGCTGCTGCCCGCCGGACAACTCGCGCGGCAGCCGATGGCCGTATTCGGCGAGGCCGACCAGGTCGAGCGCATCGGCGACCTGGCGGTCAATCTCTGCCTTCGCCAAGCCGCGCATCTCCAGGGGAAACGCAATGTTCTTCCGGACGTTCATATGCGGGAACAGAGCGTAGTGCTGAAACACCATGCCGATGTCGCGCCGATAGGGCGGCTGCCGCTCGATCGGCGCGCCCTGCAGCCTGATCGTGCCGCCGTCGGGCTGCTGGAGGCCCGCGACCATCATGAGCGTCGTGGTCTTGCCGGACCCGGACGGCCCGAGGAAAGTCACGAATTCCTCAGGGTCGAGCGACAGATCGACATTCTCGACCGCGACATGGGTGCCATAGCTCTTCCGCAGGCCGCTGAGTTCGAGCATGGGCTGGGTCATCGCGGTCCTTCGATTCCGGTACGGCGGCGCAAAAATCCCTCGGCCAACAGGACAACGAAGGCAAAGGCGAAGCAGAGCGAGGCGATGGCGGCGATGGTCGGATCGACGTCGCCCCGCACGTTCGACCACATCTGCACGGCGACCGGCCGGACCCGCGCCGTACTGACGAACAGCGACACGATCAGCTCGTCGAACGAGGCCACGGCCGCGAACAGCAGTCCCGACAGGATCGCCGGCAGCAGCAGCGGCAGCGTGACCCGCCGGAAGGCGGCCCCGGGCCGGGCGCCGAGCGTGGACGCCGCGTCCTCGAGCCGCGGGTCCATCGTCCGGAGCCCCGAACTGACGGTGGCCACGACATAGGGCAGGGTGATCACCACATGCCCGATGATGAGGCCGGTCAACGTGCCGTTGAGACCAAGCCCGCGATAGACGCCGAACAGCGCCGCCGCCGTGATGATGCCCGGCACGATGATCGGCAGCATCAGCGCCGCCCCGATCATGGATGCGCCGGGAATGCGGCCGCGCACCAGCGCATAAGCCGCGGCGGTGCCGAGCAGGGTGGCGAGCGTCGCCGATGGGATCAGCACCTGGACGCTGACGATCAGCGAGCTGGTCCAGGCCGGATCGCCGAACAGATTGACGTACCAGCGCAGCGACAGGCCCGGCGGGGGAAATTGCAGGAACGAGGCGGCGCTGAACGAGATGATGACGACGATGACGAGCGGCGCGATCAGATAGAGCGCCACCAATATGCAAATGGTGCCGCGCAGCCGGCGCCAAAGATCCATGCCGTCGCCCGTCATCGCGCCGCTGCCTTGAGGCCGATGGTCAGGTGCAGCAGCAGGAACAGCACGCCCGACACCGCCAGCAGCAGCAGCGACAGGGCGCCGGCCATGCCCCAATTGCCGAATTGCGCGATCTGGTCCTGGATCAGCTGCGCGATCATGGTCTGATGCGGGCCTCCCAGCATCGCCGGCGTCACGAAATAGCCGAGCGTGCTGATGAACACGAGCGTGGCGCCGGTGATCAGCCCCGGCAGGGTCAGCGGCAGATAAACCCGGATAAAGGCCCGGACCGGGCGGGCGCCGAGTGTCAACGCCGCCTGCATGAAGGCCGGATCGATCCGCGCCATCGCGGCATGCAGCGGAAAGATCACGAACGGCAGCAGCACCTGGAGCGCGCCGGCCATCACGCCGGTCAGATTATAGATCAGCGACAGGGGCTCCGCCGTCAGCCCCAAAGCGATCAGGACAGCGTTCACCGGGCCATTCCGCTGCAGCAGGATCACGGTCGCAAATGTCCTGACCAAGAGGCTGGTCCAGAACGGCAACAGCACGATGAAGACGAGCCAGCGCCGGAGCCGCGGCGAGCCCGTCGCCATGGCATGGGCGATCGGAAAGCCCAGCAGCACGCAGATCGGCGTCACCAGGGCGCTGATCTCGATCGTGTTCCACAGGACCTGCAGATAGCCCTGCCGCTGCCACAGCGCCTCGAAATTCTGCAGGCCTCGCTGCGGCTGGGTGAAGGCGCGCGCCAAGAGCCAGCCGACCGGCCCGACGAACGCCAGCAGCAGCACCAGCATCGCCGGCACCAGCAGCAGCGCACGCCCGCCGATCAGCGGAGCTTTCACGCCGGCGTCAGGCAAGTTTCCAGGCGGTCCACCGCTCCTGCAGCCTCTTCAGATTGTCGCGCCAATATTCGGCATTGATCAGGAAGCCCCGCTTGACGTTGTCCGGCGCGGTCGACAGCCACGGCGCGATCTGCGGATCGATCCCGCTGAACGCGGCCGGATTGGTCGGCGCATAGGCGATCATGTTCGCCAGCTTTGCCTGATTTTCCGGCTGTGTCATCACGTCGATCAGCTTCATCGCCGCCGCGCGGTTCTTGCTGCCGCGCGGCACGACCAGATAATCGACCGACTGGATGTTCTGCTCCCAGGAGACCGCGATGGGGGCGCCCTTCTTGGCCGCGTCATAGGCGCGGCCGTTCAAGATCAGGCCCATGCTGACCTCGCCGTCGACGAACAGCTGCTGCGACTGGGAATTGGAGCTCCAGAATACCGTCTCGGACTTGATGGTGTCGAGCTTGCGGAACGCCCGATCGACATCGAGCGGATAGAGCTTGTCCGGCGCCACGCCATCGGCCATCAGCGCCGCCTCGAGCGTCGACACGACGATATCGCCGAAGGTCCGTTTGCCCGGAAAGCGCTTCAGGTTGAACATGTCGGCCCAGGTGCGGGGCACGTCCTTGCCCGGGAACGCCTTGGTGCTGTAGCCGAGATTGTAGGACCAGACGATGCAGCCCACGCCATAGTCGTTGACGAAACGCGGGTCGAGCCGGCTCGTATCGACGATACCCTTGTCGATCTTCTCGAACAGCTGGTCGCCGATGCCGGAATAGAGGAAATCGATGGTGATGTCGGTCACGTCCCAATCCGGCGCGCCGCCATCGATCATGGTGCGGAACTTGGCCGTGTTCATCGGTCCGTCCTGCAGGACTTTGGCACCGGTCGCCTGGGCGAACGGATCGCAATAGCAGGTCTTCTCGGCATCCTGATAGGCGCCGCCCCAGCTGGCGAAGACGACCGTCTTGCCTTTGAGTTCCTCGGCGGCGAGCGCCTGCCCGCCGGCGCCCAGCATCATCGTGCCCGCCACGCCGAGCGAACCGCGGAGAATTGTTCGGCGCGTCGGCCCGGCCCCAGAGATCGACACCATGTTCATTTCCTACGCGCCAAGAGGTTGATACGACGACGGATCTTCGGTTCAACTCTGCAGATTCTCACGCAGGGTGCGGCCGGTATATTCCTTGCGGAAGAGGCCGCGGCGCTGCAACTCCGGCACCACGCCCCGGCAGAATTGCTCGAACATGCCGGGGAACATGGTCGGCGCCAGCACGAAGCCGTCGCAGACGCCGCCTTCGAACATCTCCTGCAGCCGGTCGGCGATCACGGCCGGCGTGCCGACCAGTTCGCGCCCCTTGTTGCGCTTGACCGCGGCCTGGGCGAGCGTGATCCCGTCGGCCTGCATGGTCTGCTGCAGCACCTGCTCGGTGCCCTTCATGCCCTGGTTTCCCTGCAATTCGGCCAGCTTCGTGTCGGCCTTCAGCTTGGTCAGATCGGCACCGAGACCGCTGGATGAGGCGGCGACGCTCAATTCCGGATCGATCAGGCTGTTGAGATAATCCGCCCGTTCCCGGGCGATCGAGTCCGTTTCGCCCAGCACGACCGAGATCGCCGGCAGCACGGCGCATTCGTTGGGCTTGCGGCCGACCAGTTCCATGCGCGATTTCAAGTCCTGATAGAACTCTCGCATCTCGTCCTGGCCGCGCTGGATGGTGAAGACAACCTCGGCCCATCTGGCCGCGAACTCGCGGCCCCGGTCGGAGGCACCGGCCTGCATGATCACCGGCCGGCCTTGCGGACTGCGCGGGATCGAGAGCGGCCCACGCGTCTTGATCCAGCGGCCCTCGTAATTGGCGTAATGCACCTTGGCCGGATCGGCGAACACGCCTGCGGCCTTGTCGAGCACGAAGGCGCCCTCGTCCCAGCTGTTCCACAGCGCGAAACAGGCTTCCAGCACCTCGTCGGCACGATCGTAGCGTTGCTCGCGCGGCGGCAACTCGTCCATGCCGGCATTCTGCGCTTCGAGATCGGTCGCCGAGGTCACGACATTCCAGGCGACCCGGCCGCCGCTCAGCACATCGAGCGAACCCAGCCAACGCGCCAGGTGATAGGGCGTGTGAAAGCTGGTCGAGAGCGTGGCGCCGAGGCCCAGATGCTTGGTCGCCGCCGCCATGATCGGCAGCACCACCGTCGGATCGAGAAAGCTGATCTGGCCGCCGCGGCGGACGTAGGGATCGTAGCTGCCGCCATGAATGTCGTAGAGGCCGAACAGGTCGGCAAAGAAGCAGCCGTCGAAGCAGCCGGCTTCCAGCACCCGGGCAATATGTTCATACCGGCTCGGATGCAGGATATCGTCGAGCGTCGATTCCGGGTGACGCCAGCCACCGACATGCATCGCCGTCGGCCCGGTCTTCAGATAGGCGACAAGATGCATCTGACGTTGACCCATGGCTCAAGCCCTCCACCCGGCATCGCTTAACCAAGCTATGCATTGGTGATGAGTATCACCCCCGTTTTCCGCAGCCGCATCCTAGGATCCGTAGGAAGACTTCCTGCACAAATAGGATGTTTCCTGGTAATGAGGCAGGCCAGGAGGAGCGCCGGGCGTGGACCATTCTCTGTTCGAGTCGCTGGCTGCGGTCGCAAGCCAGATCAATGCCAGCAGCGATCTCGACCAGACGCTGCTGCATCTGCTGGAGGCGGTCTGTCGGAGGCCGCCCTGGGCGGCGGGCGGCATCATGAGCATCGATACCGATCGGGGCTACGCCCAGACCGTGGCGCGCCACGATCCCGATCGCCTCGGCGGCAATCTGGAAACGCTCTGGCCGCTCGTAGAAAGCCCGACGCGGATCGCGATCGAGCGCAACGAACCCGTCATCATCCGGGACGCCCAGCTGTCGCAGGAATTCCCGGGCTACCACCGCGAGGCGCTCGAACACGGCTACCGGGGCGTCATCATTCTCCCGATGGACTATCGCAGCCGGGCGGGCCATCGCATCGTCCTTTCGGTTCGCTCGCGCGAGGCGGTGGACGTCACTCCGGACGAACTGGCGTTCCTTCAGTTCGTGGTGCATCTGGGACAGATCGCGATGGACAAGGCGCGCTCGCTGGCCGAGGAACAGGCCTTCGGCGAGCGTCTGCGTGGCGTGCTTTCAGCCCATGGCGCGCTGCTCGATCAGGTGCTGGGCGATGGGTCGGTTGCGGCTGCGGCGACGATGGTGGCGTCGCTGCTGCCCAATCCACCGGTGATCGTCGACCTGACGGCGCGGCGAGTGATGTCCGTGCGCTCGTCACTACCGACCCTGGTCGACGATGATGCTTGGCAGGCGGCCATCGCCGATGATCTAGGCGGTCAGTTTTTAGAGATCGCCGGTCGATCGGACCATCGACACAGATTCGATACCCAGGAACTGGAGCTGTCGATCCACGGCCGAGTGATCAAGGTACCGGCCATCTGCTGTCCATTGACCGTCGATCGGACCCGCGTCGGCGCGCTGATCGTGCTCTCGCCGACTCCGGAGTCCAGCGACCTCGATCATCTGCTGCTCGACAGCGCCCGTTTCGGCCTGAGCGTCCAGATGATGCGGTCCTATGTCGCGTTCGTCACCGAAGCGCGGAATCTCGAAGATCTGTTTGCGGATCTACTCGACGGCACCCGCCCGCTCGCGGACATTGATGAGCGGGCGGAGCGACTTAACATCGATCTCGCCAAACCGGCGCACCTGCTGGTCGCGACCTCGGACACCAAGCTCCCGGTCGGTGCCGCGCAGGAGCTGCGCCGCAACCTCACGCACATCGTCGAGCGGCTCGACGCGCGTGCGACGGTGGCGTTGAGGGCTGGCGCCGTCGTCATAAGGTGTCCCGTCGATCGGAAGCAGGGGCACGGTCTGGCGAACTTGACCCAGCGCGTGATCGCCGAGATGAGGGCCGTGACCGGAGCGACGCCCGTGGTCGTGGTGAGCAAGATCTGTCGCCATCCGGCCGACTATCTGCCGGCCTGGCGCGAGTGCGAGCGACTGCGCGCGCTCGCCATCCGGTTCGGGCGTAGCGGCCCCGTCACGACCGAGGATTTCGGACCCTTCCCCGCCCTGATGTCGGCCGTCGATTCGGACGAGATGCGCGGCTTCGTCGACAGAATGATCGGCGCCGTCACCAAGCACGACGCGGCCTATGGCACCGTCTATCTAAAGACCCTGTCGGCCTTTCTCGATCACGGCTGCCGCAGTCAACCCTGCGCGGACGCGCTCGGCATTCACGTCACCACGCTCCGCTATCGGCTGGGGCGTCTGAAAGACTTGTTCGACGTGACGACCGATACGCCCGACCAGCGCTTCGCCCTGCAATTGGCGCTCCAGTTCCACCGGGTCCTGATATCGCCGCCCCCCGGAGTCGTGCAATAGGGGCAAAGCCATTCCTCCGATCCAGAGGAGGAGCCCGTTCCATGATCTGTGCCAAGCTCCGAGGATAGACAGGACGGCATCGGGAGCGGCCCATGCGACAGGCAGATTTTGACACCACCGATCTCAGGCGGGCATTTGGCACCTTCCTTACCGGTGTGACCGTCGTGACCACGCGGGACGAGTCCGGCGCGCCATGCGGCATGACGGCGAACTCCTTCACCTCGGTTTCGCTCGATCCGCCGCTCGTCCTGGTCTGCATCGGCAACGGTTCGTCGAACATCACCGCCTTCGAAGCAACAGACCGGTTCGCGGTCAATATCCTCGGCCACGATCAGACCGATGTCGCCACCGTCTTCTCGGCCCGCGGCGTCGACCGATTCGCGACGATCGTCCACGAGGAGGCGACCACAGGCGCTCCGATCCTGACCGACTGCCTCGGTTGGTTCGACTGCAGGCTTCATCAACGGGTGATCGCCGGCGATCACCTGATCCTGATCGGTTACGTCGAAGATCTGCAAATCGGCCAGCGCCCGCCTCTTGGCTTTTGCCGGGGCCGCTTCGTCAACCTTGACGCGACGGTCTCGCCCGGTATGCCCGCCAAATGACGTGAGGCAGGATCGCGTAGATAGCAGTGGCCCAACGCCGAGCAAACGGCAGCTTTCCTCGATCTCTGATACCGAACCGGCAGTCCGCTTTCGACCGACTCCTGTCATCTGGCGACCAACAATTGAGGTTCTTCCTTATGCGGCCAGTTTAGGGGCTTGCTGCTCGACCAATCGCAAGAATCGTTGGTTCCGGGTCCCCGCAACCGAGTTCAAGTCCTTGAAAGATAACATCTTTCAAGGACTTTTTGCTGTCCGCCATCTCGATCGCAATCCAGTCACTATATAGAAAAATCAATGACTTGGCACTGCAGGTTCAAATCGCCCCAACTGAGGTGGACCAGCAAGGCCCAGCGGCCAAAATCTTACTTCCGCTGTGCGCCCAAGTACGAACGCGCTCACGCGCGATGGGTGCCGCGGTTTGGACGGTGCGTATTCGATGAGGTCTTGAGCGGGTGAGATCCGTCTCCCGCAGGAACGACACGAGCAGAATCCTACGCGGTGCTGACGTCCTCCATCAAAAGTGAGTCAGAGCCCTTATTCCACGCCTAATCACAATTCGTGACGGTCGCTCTCTTTTGATCACCCGGCAGTTTGAACAGCTCGTGCAACGGCGACCGCTCAGCTTCAGGGATTGGTGTATCGAGAATAGGCAAGCCCTCTCAACGAGCGCCGCCCGGCCGCGTTCCGAGTCGAAATCGTAGAGGAAGTTCGCGGATGAGGCCCCAGTGCAATCGTTGGCTGGCGACGCTCACATTCATTCTGGACAGGACTCTCTATCTACTCCTGGCGGATGTGGCGGCGATCTACGACAACGCCTGCGACGAGCCTATATTGATTGCTGAGCGAATCTCTGGTGGTGAACTGGTCGTGCACGATTCCGCGCGTTGCGCCCACGGGACGGCCGCTACGGAGCGGTCAATGCCTCCCCCTTTGAATAAGCCCGGAGGGTGCTGGGTCGCTGCCCGATCGCCGCGTACCAGCGGGCGAGATGCGGAAAGCGCTCCAGTTCCTGACCTTGTTTGGCGTGTCGATAGACCCAGGGATATGAGGCCATGTCTGCAATGCTGTATTCGTCGGCGACATACTCCCTATAGGCGAGCTGGCGATCGAGTACACCGTAAAGCCGAGAGACTTCCCTGGTATAACGATCAATGGCATAGGGAATTGGCTCGGCGGCGTAGTGCCTGAAGTGGTGTGCTTGGCCGGCCATCGGCCCTAGACCGCCGACCTGCCAAAAGGTCCATTGAAGCGCCGCCAGTCGGCGAGCGGGCACGGCAGGCAAGAAACGGCCCGTCTTCTCCGCGAGATAGAGAAGTATGGCACCGCTCTCGAAGACGGACACGGGATCGCCACCCCCTGGTGGATCGTGATCGACGATGGCCGGGATGCGATTGTTCGGCGATATGGCGAGGAAACGAGCGTCGAATTGATCGCCCCGCTCGATGTCGATCGGCACGAAGGTATAGGGGAAATTTCCCTCTTCCAAGAACAGGGAAATCTTGTGGCCGTTCGGTGTTGGCCAGAAATACAAGTCTATCATTCGGCGGGCCGCGGGTAGTAGGTCAGATCCAAGGCGGGTGGTGGCACCTTTGTCTGCGACAGCAGCGTGTGAACCTGGCCGCGGTGATGGGCATGGTGCAGGAACAAGTGAGACAGCACCAAGCGCCGCGGCAAGAGCTGAGGCTTCCCGTCCATGCTGGTGTAGTGCAGGTCTTCGTCGAGGTCGCCGTTGGCCACGATTTCATCGACCAAGCTGACGATTCTTCGATCTTCGGCGATTCGCGCCGCCCTCAGCGATACGAAATCCTCGTAGAGTTCCGTATCCATCGAGGGGATGGAATGTCCTTCTCCGGTCAGCCTGCCGAGCCAAATTCTGTCTGCCGCAAGCAAATGATTCAGCGTCCGATGGATCGAGCCGAAGGCGCAGGCTCGCGAAAGGATATACTCGTCATCCGTCAGCGCCCCACAGGCGTCGTACAGGCGCTCGTTGGCCCACACTGTCCAACGTGATAGCGTCCGGAAATTCGTATCCATTGTGGCTCCCTTGTATTGTGGGGGTAGTCTAATCCGGAGACTGCAAATGGTCGAAAACAACGTCCTAATGACGGATAAGCCAAGCTGATGCCCGTCCGCCACGATCCCCCCCCGACCCATATGCTCCAGGCGTTCTCCTCCGTCGCGAAGCTCAAAAGCTTCAGTCGTGCGGCAGCAGGGATAGGGGTCAGCCAAAGCGCCATCAGTCAACGGATTGCGGCACTCGAAGCGAGGCTCGGCACCCGCCTGCTGCGCCGGGAAAATGGCCAGTTCGAACTGACGGCGGAGGGGGCGGCCTATCTGGAGACAGTGGACGCGGTGCTCGACGCGCTGAGGCGTGCGGCGTCGCGGGTCGCCGATCGCCGGGCCATCGTGCGGATCAGTGTGTTGCCGTCATTCGCGCGCTGCTGGCTCGCTCCGCGGTTGGCAATGTTCGCTTCCTCGTTTCCGGACATGGACGTCGCCTTGCACGTTTCGGACGACAAGGTGTCGTTGGACGATGGCGATTACGATCTCGCAATACGCTTGCGTCCTTCCGCCGATCGGTCCGGGGAATCGATGACGAAGGATGATGACGTCATGATCGCGGTTGCCGCACCGGGCCGCTCGAATGCGACATCCCATGCGTCGGACCCATTTGCCGACCTCCCTCTGCTTGCGGACGATTGCGGTCGATTGGGGCTTCCCGTGTGGGAGGCCTGGAGGTCGTGGTATCGGCTCAACCGCTGCGATCGGACGCCGGCTCGGGGATTCACGTTCAACGACGCCGGACTGATGGTCGAAGCCGCGTTGTCCGGCGCTGGGGCGGCCCTCGTTCGCAGATCCCTCGTGGCCGATAGCATCGAAGCCGGGAAACTGGTCTCGGTCGGGTCGAGTTTTCCCTCGCCCGGACGGACGGTGCTGCTCGAGCGCCCTCGAGGGCGCAGTACGAAAGCTGCCCAGCGGGTGGCGCGTTGGTTTCTCGATGCGTCGTGTAAAGCCTAGTTACAGCGACTCGCAATTGCCCAGCAAACCCCGACGAGCTCTCGCAACATGATTGCCTGCCGTTCTCTCGTCGCGGCGGACGGATCGAGCCGTGGCGCTTCAAGACCCGCGACGGCGGCACAACCGAACTGACCACGATTGCTCACCGTCGACTTGCGCGAGCTCGACACACGATCGAGATAGCGTTCAGAGCATGGAGTTTCCTTCATCTTGAGAGGAAGCTCCAATGTCCATCTCATCCGTCGAACGGCCGGTCAGCGCGCTGCGGCAGCGCATGCTCGAAGATATGGCGATGCGCGGTCTGCGATCGGGGACGCAGCGCGAGTACATTCGCTTTGTTTGCAGCTTCGCGGCATTTCTCAAGCGATCGCCGGATACGGCGACGGCCGAGGATATCCGCCGGTTCCAGCTTCACCAGCACGGGAGCGGGGTCCAATCGCCGACGATCAACTGCTCGGTCTCGGCCTTGCGCTTCTTCTTCACGGTGACGCTCGATCGGCCGGACCTGTCGCGGCGCCTGGTCCTGGCGCGCGCGCCGCACAAGCTGCCGGATGTGCTGAGTGTCGAGGAAGTCGGCCGCCTGCTCGATGCGGCTCCGGGTATCAAGTATAAGGCCATCCTCGGCACCGCCTATGGCGCGGGCCTGCGCGTGTCGGAGGTTGCCAGCCTCAAGATCGACGATATCGACAGCACGCGCATGCTGATCCGGGTCGAGCAGGGCAAGGACCGCAACGCCATGCTGTCTCTCCAGTTGCTCGCCCTGTTGCGGCTGTGGTGGAAGGAAGGCAGGCGCCGCGGCGTCATGCATGCCCCATGGCTGGCTGTTCCCCGGGCGCAGTGCCGCCGATCCGGTCTTGACCCGGCAGATCAACCGCGCGGTCCATGAAGTAGCCGAAGCGGCCGGGATCCGGAAGCGGGTGTCGCCCCACACGCTGCGTCACACCCGCTCGCTCACTCTCGCGTGAGCGGCTAGTCGGGCGAGGATCTTCGTTTCCTGCGCCTTTTTGGTCGCGTCCATCTCGGCCGATGCCTCA
>NZ_DASZBY010000006.1:0-48059 GCF_035943795.1 Aliidongia sp.
TCGGCGACCGACGGACGGATCGCCGCCTGGTAGACCGACACCGCCTGGCCGATCAGCGCGATCTCCGGATCGACCCGGGTCGAGAACATCGCCTCGGAAATGATCGCGAGGGTCAGGCCGCTCATCGCCTCGGCCACGTCGATGGTCGCGGACGGGGCAACCCGGGACCAATCCTCGACCAGGCGCTCGGCGGCCTCGACCATGGCCGGCGCAAAGGCCGCGATGCGCTTGGCGGCGAAGGCCGGCGCCATGGTGCGGCGCTGTCGCCGCCAGGTGGCGCCGTGGGTCGTCAGCAAGCCTTGCCCGAGGCCGGGTTCGAGCAACCGGCGCGACAGCGCGCTGCGCACGTAATTGTCGGCATTGTCGAGCATCACATGCCGGACATGGTCCGGCGCGTTGGCGATCACGACATGGCGCCACAGCATGCGGCGCTCGCTGAGTTCCATCTCGAAAGCGGCGTCGGGCCAAGTGCTGACGCTGTTCTCCCGCGTCGCCTTCATCAGCTTCAACAGGCCCAGCCGCTTCGGCGGTCGCGGCGGCAGGGCGAGCCGTGGCGACGCCGGTTCGTCGACCACGCTCCCGCCCTTGCCCATGCTCCCGGCTACCGTTCGGTCAGGGTCACGCCCAGGCTCAGCGCGCGGAAGGCGGCTGCGATCGGCAGGTAGGACGCGCCGCCCTCGCTGACGCCCACGACATTGCCGCCGGCATCCAGCACCGGCGCGCCGGCCGGGCTGCCGGTCAGCCTGGCCGCGACCTTGCCGTCGCCGCCTGCCGCACCCGAGACTGTGCCGCCGCCGTTGAGCGAGGTCACCTTGTCACCCGCCGCCAGGCGATGCGGCAGGATCGGCAAGGGTGCCGCCGGGGCCGAGGCGACCTTGAGCAGCGCCAGGCCGGCGGCATCGGCCCGACGCACGACCAGTGCCGACAAGCTCCTGCCGCCCGCATCGGTCACCGTAACCGATGCCGCGGCACCGACGCCGGCGGCCGACGCCACGATGTAGCCTTCGTTGCCGACATAGAAGCCGGCGGACTTGCCGATGGTCACCGTGCCACCCTTGAGATCGGACGCGCCGCCGGGGGCCGGCAGCGAGACCAGGATCGGCGTCACCGAAGCGGCGGTCGGCACGGCGGCCGCGACGGCCTGCGCCGGAGCACCGCCGGGAGCCGTCACCAGGCCCGGCAACGGAATGCCGGCCGGCGGGAGCTGGCCGACCGGAACCGGCGTCGTCACCTGCGGCAGGTTCGGATGGCCGAACGTCAGGTATTGCTGCATCGAGGCGCTCTGCAGCAGCTGCTCGGTGGCGTCGCCCATGGCGATCAGCACGGCCGGCGTGATGACCTGCTGCGGGCTCTTCGCCGAACCGGTGCCGGTCGTCGTGGTCTGGAACACGATGCGGTTCTCGCGCACCGACCAGATCTGCCAGGCGACGGTCACCTGGGCATCGACGTCGGCCGGATCGGCGTTGAAGAAGTCGTTGATGCACAGGTCGGCGTGGGCGAGCGGCACGTTGCCGGTGATCAGGTAGTCGGCACCCTGGGCGCCGGCGACGTCGGCCTTGTCGCCCGGCACCACGTCGACCTTGGAGCCGACCAGCGCCTTGCGCATTTCCTCGGTCATCGGCGCGCCCGGCGGGAAGTCCGAGTCCCGGATCGGGCGGACATAGACCCAGCAATCGACGTTGCGCGTGTAGGTGCCGAGGCCGCGACGCGCCGGCAGGTTGACCGTCACCGGCGCGATCGCGACCTTGGCGGTCGGCTGGGTGAAGACGACCGGCGTGGTCCGGGTCGCGGCGGCGGCAACGGCCGGCACGCCGCCCGCGGCGGCGCTGGGCGCATCGCTGCCCGACGAGGCGCAACCGGCGACGCCGAAGACCAGGAGTGCCGCGGTGATTTGCTTGAGATTCATCTGGGATTGCCCGTCCTTGGACGCTGATTTGCCGCTAGCTTCGAGCCGCCCGGCAGCCGGGTCAAGCGACCCGGCCGTCGTGCCGCCCGAGGGTCAGTGTTTATCGCGTGCCGCGAGCGCCGCCGCACGGATCTGGCTCAGGCTCTGGCGCGGGGTCAGCGCCTCCGGATCCAGGCGCAACTCCAGCAAGGCCGCCGTGCCGGACTTCAGCGCGCGGTCGAACGCCGGCGCGAATTGCTCGGTCTTGGTCACGATCTCGCCATAGGCGCCGAACGAGCGGGCATAGGCCGCGAAATCGGGGTTATGCAGCTCGGTGCCCGACACGCGCGCCGGGTAGTTCCGTTCCTGGTGCATGCGAATCGTGCCGTACATGCCGTTGTTGATGACCAGAAAGATCGGCTTCGCGCCATATTGCATGGCCGTCGCGATCTCCTGCCCGTTCATCAGGAAGCAGCCGTCGCCGTTCAACGACAGCACGACGCGGTCGGGGTGCAAGATCGCGGCCGCCACGGCCGACGGCACGCCATAACCCATGGCTCCGCTGGTCGGCGCCAGTTGGGTCCGCCATTTGCTGAACCGATAGAAGCGGTGGAACCAGACCGTGTAATTGCCGGCCCCGTTGGTCAGGATCGCATCGGCCGGCAGCACCTCGCGCAGGTGCTCGACCACCGCGACCATGTCGAGCGGACCCGGTGGTGGCGGCGATTTCTGGTTCGCCAGGTAATCCTCGTGCGCCACGGCGGCGGCATCGCCCCACGGGATCGCCGGCGGCGGCACCAGCTTGACCGCGGCGGCGGCGAAATTCGCCAGGCCCGCATTGATCGCGAGCGTCGGCTGATAGACCCGGTTCAGCTCCTCGGCCCCCGGATGGATATGGATCAGGGTCTGTTTCGGAACCGGCACCTCGATCAAGGTGTAGCCGGACGTGGTCATCTCGCCCAGGCGCGGGCCGCAGGCGATCAGCAGGTCGGCATTGCGCACCCGCTCGGCCAGCTTCGCCCCGATGCCGATGCCGACGTCGCCGGCATAGATCGGCAGATTGTTGTCGACATAATCCTGGCAACGGAAACTGACCGCGGTCGGCAGCTTCCAGGCCTGGGCGAACGCCTCGATGTCGCGCTTGGCTTCGGCGTTCCAGGTGCCGCCGCCGACGATCAGCAGCGGCCGCTGGGCCGTGGCCAGCCGCTCGCGGAATTCCTCCGTGTCGGCCGGCCCCGGATGGGCCTGGACCGGCTTGTAGGGCTTGGCATCGGGCGTGGTCGCGAGCGAAGTCAGCATGTCTTCCGGCAGCGCCAGCACGACCGGACCCGGCCGGCCCGAGGTGGCGAGCGCAAAGGCGTGGTTCAGGAATTCGGGAATGCGCTCGGCATCGTCGATCTCGGCGACCCATTTCGCCATCTGGCCGAACATGCGGCGATAGTCGACTTCCTGGAACGCCTCGCGCTCGCGCATGTCGCGCCCGACCTGGCCGATCAGCAGGATCATCGGCGAGGAATCCTGGAACGCGGTATGCAGGCCGATCGCGGCATGGGAGGCACCGGGCCCGCGCGTCACCATGCAGATGCCCGGCCTGCCGGTCAGCTTGCCATAGGCCTCGGCCATGTTGGCGGCACCGGCCTCGTGCCGGCAGATGACGAACTTGATCTGGTCTTGCGCATCATGCAGCGCGTCCAGCACCGCCAGATAGCTCTCGCCCGGCACGCCGAAGGCCAGGTCGACCCCGTGGATCTTCAGCTGATCGACGAGAATCTCGCCCCCCGTTCTCTGCCGCGTCTCGGCCATTCCGGCATCCTCCCCTTATCGACGATGGGCCGGAGCATGCCCCAGAACCGGGCGCGGCGGAAGCGGCTGCGGCACCCGTTGCGCCCGCGGCCGGAACGGCGCGATCATCCGGGCAGCCGATGCGGAGCCGATCCATGTCCCCCGACGAACCACCCGCGCCCTATGCCTCGCCCGCGTGCCTGCTGAGCGAGGTCGACCCGGCCTATGCCGACCCGAAATACGGGGCGGCGGAGCAGGCCGCCGCGGTCGACGCCGTCGCGACCGCGCTCCGCGCCCTGGTCGAAACCCTGAACCGCCTGCTGCCCCGCTTGCCCGACGGGACGCTCCACACCCGGATGACGGCGCTGCGCGACCGGCAGGCTGCCGAGTTCGCGTCCCTCACATCTGCTCCAGATATTCCGCCGGATCGACCACCGCATCGATCACCGTGAAGCGCCGGCGGGCGACCGCCTGCTCGAACGCCGCCTCGAACGCCACGAGGCTGTCGACCCTGATGCCCTCGCCACCCATGCCGCGCGCGATCTCGGCGAAGCGCGGCGAGCGGAAATCCACCGCCTGGGGCACCATCTGCATCTTGGCCTGCTTCAGCTTGATCAGGCTCAAGGCATCGTCGTTCAGCACCACGACGACGAGCGGCAGGTCGAGTTCGGCGGCCAGCGCCAGGTCGCCCAGGCTCATCAGCATGCAGCCGTCGCCGACCAATGCCACGACGGTGGCGTCCGGCCTCGCCAGTTGCGCCCCTATGGCCGCCGGCACCGCATAGCCCATGCAGCACAGGCCGTTCGACTGCAGCATCTGCCCGGGCACGATGCAGTCGATCGCATGGCTCGCCAGGATGCGATGGGCACCGACGTCGACGGTCAGCCACCAGTCCGGCCGGATGCGGTCGCTGACCGCCTTGAACAGACCGGCCGGGCTGATGGCATGGGCCGGGTTGCGCGGCCGGACGATCTCGGCGACCTCGGCCCGATGGGCGCCGACGGCTGCCGCGACCTCCGGTCGCACCGGTCCCGAAGACGGCGTCAACTGGCGAAGCAGGGTCGGCAGGTCGCCGAACGCCTCTTCGCCGACCGGGAAGACCCGATGGTCGAGCGGCCCCCAGTCGAGCGAGATCACGGTCCGGTCCGCCGGCCAGGCATCGAGCCAGGCATCGCGCAGCTCGATCGGATCGAACCCGACCAGGACCAGCAGGTCGGCGACCTCGACCCGGCGCAGGTTGACCGCGTCGACGATCGGGCTGAGCCCGACCGCGCCCAGCGACAGCGGGTGCTTTTCCGAGATGGTGCCTTTCGCCTTGTAGGAGGCGAAGAACGGGATCTGCCGGGCCTCGACGAAGGCCTGCAGCGCGGACGGCACCCGGTCGATCAACGCGCCGCGACCGACCAGCACGAGCGGCCGGGCTGCCGCGTCGATCAGGCCGCCGAGGCGCTTCACGTCATCTTCGGCCAGGCTGACGCGCGGACGCTTCGGCGGTGCCGGCACGGCGCCGGGCTTCGCGGCAAGGCGGTTCACGTCCGCCGGAATGTTCAGCATCGCCGGGCCGGCCGGATACGCCAACGCCACGTCGAGCGCCTTGGCCGTCTGCTGGGCCGCGCGGGCGCCGTTCAGGTCGGCGGCGTATTTCACCACCGGCTTGGCCAGCGCCACATGGTCGAATACCTGGTGGGTATAGATGGCCGATTGTCCGGTCGCGACCTCGCCGGTCAGCACCAGCAACGCGGTGCGCTCCATCAGCGCGCCGGCGAGGCCTGAGATCGCGTTGGCCAGGCCCGGTCCGAGCGCGGGGATCAGCGCTACCGGACGCTCGGTCACCTGCCAGATCGCATCGGCGATGAAGGCGGCCGACGGCTCGCTCTTGGCCAGCACGAAGCGGATGCCATGGTCGCCGCACGCCCGGATCGTCTCCAGCACGTCGTTGCCGGGAATGCCGACCGCGAACTGGCCGCCATAGGCCTGGAGCGTGGCGGCGATCTGGTCGGCGACCTTGTGAGGAGCGGTCTCGTGCGTGGTCATGATGATCCTGTATGCTCGTGTCGGCGCACTGTCCGGTCCGGGGGCGTCGCCGTCAACCGCCCTTGGGTCACGATCCGGCGAGGGAGAAGCTTCGATGACCATGGCCGCCGCCCCGTTCGAAAACCACGAGGTGCTGAACCAGCCCCCACCGCTCGTCGACTACGATTTGTTCGGCACCGATCGCGCGCTGACGGAAGCCGTCATACGCGAGGGTGCCGACTGGGCGCTCGAGGAACTGGGGACGTTCGGCAGCAAGCTCGGCCGGGCCGAGACGATCGAGGCCGGCCGCCTCGCCAACGCCTACCCGCCGGTCCCGCGCCTGTTCGACCGCTATGGCCGGCGCATCGACGAGGTCGAGTTCCATCCGGCCTGGCACGAGCTGATGACGCTGGCGATCGGCGAGGGCCTGCATACCCGCCCCTGGGCCGAACCGCGTCCGGGCGCCCATGTCGCGCGCGCCGCCGGCGTCATCATGATGGTGCAGGTCGAAGCCGGCGTGCAGTGCCCGACCACCATGACCTATGGCGTCGTGCCGGCGCTGAAGAAGGCGCCGGTGCTGGCCGCCGAATGGCTGCCGCGGCTCTATTCCCGGCAGTACGATAGGCGCCTGATCCCGGCCGCCCGGAAAACCGGCGTGCTGATGGGTATGGGCATGACCGAGAAACAGGGCGGTTCCGACCTGCGGGCCAACATGACCCGCGCCGTGCCGCTCGGCGGCGGTGGCCCCGATACCGCCTATCGGCTCGACGGCCATAAATGGTTCTTCTCCGCACCGATGTGCGACGCCTTCCTGGTGCTGGCGCAGGCGCCGGGGGGCTTGAGCTGCTTCTTCCTGCCGCGCTTCCTGCCCGATGGCAGCCGCAACGCGCTGCACATCCAGCGGCTGAAGGACAAGCTCGGCAACAAGGCGAACGCATCGAGCGAGGTCGAATTCCATGGCGCCACCGGCTTCCTGGTCGGCGAGGAGGGGCGCGGCGTGCCGACCATCATCGAGATGGGTAACTACACGCGGCTCGACTGTGCCCTGGGGTCGACCGGCCTGATGCGCCAGGCCGTGGCCCAGGCCAGCCACCATGCGGCCCATCGCAGCGCCTTCCAGAAACGGCTGATCGACCAGCCGCTGATGGCGAACGTGCTGGCCGACCTTGCGATCGAGAGCGAGGCGGCGACGGCCCTGGTGCTGCGCCTGGCGCGTGCCTACGACCGGCAGGACGACCCGGCCGAAACGGCATTCCGCCGCATGCTGACGCCCGCCGCGAAATACTGGATCTGCAAGCGCGGCCCCATGCTGGGCGCCGAAGCGATGGAGGTGCTGGGCGGCAACGGCTATGTCGAGGAATCGATCATGGGGCGGCTCTATCGCGAGCTGCCGCTGAATTCGATCTGGGAGGGTTCGGGCAACGTCATGTGCCTGGACGTGATGCGGGCGCTCGCCAAGACGCCAGAGGCGCTGGACGTGGCCCTCTCGGAGATCCGGATGGCCGAGGGCGCCGATCGCCGGCTCGATGCCCATGTCGCGGCCCTGACCGACGACATCGCCCGCGACGGTTTCCAGGAAAGCCAGGCGCGCCGCCTGGTCGAACGGCTCGTACTGGCGCTGCAGGGTGCCCTGCTGGTGCGATTCTCGGACGCGGCGGTGGCAGACGGTTTCTGCGCCTCGCGGCTCGGCGGAGCCCCGGCCGGG
The DNA here is from genome assembly GCF_035943795.1 of Aliidongia sp. Classification (NCBI taxonomy): domain Bacteria; kingdom Pseudomonadati; phylum Pseudomonadota; class Alphaproteobacteria; order Rhodospirillales; family Dongiaceae; genus Aliidongia; species Aliidongia sp. The sequence goes on from NZ_DASZBY010000006.1 coordinate 7,386, forward strand.
GCATTCGGTACCTTGCCGCTGGGCATCGACCTGCGAGCCGTTGCCGAGCGCAGCCGGCCTGCTCTCTGACGCGATCGTCAGATATGGGCGCCGGCGACCGCCAGGACGAGGCGGCCGGTCCACTCGAAGAACGAGGGATCAACCGCTCCGCCGAGTGCCACGGCCGACCAGAGGACCGCCAGCACGGCGGTCGCCCGGACGAAATGCGCCATGCTCAGTTGGGGGCCGTGCCGGCCGGCCCGTCGTGCATCGGCGGGTGCATGCCCGGCCCGGGACCGTGCATGCCGGAGCCGCCCATGCCAGGCCCGTGGTGCATCATGCCATCCACAAAATGGTCGGCCATTTCCTTCTGCTTCGCCGTCAGCGTGCCGTAGAGTTCCTCGACGGCGGGCGTGATCTGCCGCAGCTGTTCCAGGCGAGCGGTCTCGATCAGCTCCATGCGGTGCAGATGGTCGGGCAAGGCTTTGGGTTCCGGCTGGCCCACGACGCTGGCACAGACCTGCTTCATCGGCGCCGACGAGCCCTTCACGGTTGCGGCGAACTTGCTCCAGGCCGGGCGCTCGGCGTCGGTGATGCCGAGGCGCACTTCGGCGAACGCCAGCATGCCGGCCTGTCGCGCTTCCATCGTCTCGCACATCCGGGCGAAATGCGCACCCGGACCGAACCCGTGATGACCGGCCATCCCTTCGGGATGCTGCTGCGCATAGGCGCGGGCGGCCAGGCCGAGACCGGCCAGCAGCGCCAATCCGCACACCGCCATCGCTGCTTTGCGCGAGCGGCCGCCCGTCTTCGTCTTCGATGTCATTTAAACCTCCGAAATGCCCGACTGCAAATTCGGGCGCAGCGGAGTTCTAACCGTCTCCGATATCGACAGAATGACCGCCGGCGCGCTTTTTGTAACAATCGGTTTCAAGCACCGGCCCGGGTCATTGACCGTTACCCGATGACCGGGGACGGCGTCGCGGTATCCCGTGCTACGGTGCCCCGGTCATGGAACGCACACCCCATATTCTGGTCGTCGACGACGACCGCGAGATCTGCTCCCTCGTTTCGCAATTCCTCTCCAAGCATGGCCTGCGCGTATCGACCGCCCGCGACGGCGGCGAGATGATGCGCGCGCTCGAGGTCTCGCGCATCGACCTGGTCGTGCTCGACCTGATGCTGCCCGGCGAGGACGGCCTCAGCCTGTGCCGCAAGCTGCGCGCGCAAGGCTCGATCCCGGTCATCATGCTGACCGCGATGAGCGAGGAGATCGACCGCATCCTCGGCCTCGAAATGGGTGCCGACGACTACCTGGCCAAGCCGTTCAATCCACGCGAGCTGCTGGCGCGCGTCAGGGCGGTGCTGCGCCGTGTCGGCGCCCTGCCGGCCCCGACGGCCGAAATCAACGCCGGCGGGCGCATCCTGTCGTTCGACGGCTGGCGGCTCGACCTCGCCAAGCGCGAGCTCCGCAACCGGACCGGCGAGATCGTGCTGCTGTCGAGCGGCGAGTTCGACCTGATCCAGGCGTTCGCGGAACGGCCGCAGCGGGTGCTGACGCGCGACCAGCTGCTCGACCTGGCGCGTGGCCGCGCCGCCGTGCTCTACGATCGAAGCGTCGACATCCAGGTGATGCGGCTGCGGCGCAAGATCGAGCAGAATCCGAAGGACCCCCAGCTGATCAAGACCGTGCGCAGCGGCGGCTACATGTTCACGCCGCCGGTGCAGGTCATCGGCCAGGACTGATGCGCCTGTCCCTGGGCCGTCTGTCCTTCAACAGCCTGTTCGCCCGCGTGGCACTTATCCTGCTGATCAACCTGATCCTGGTGCAGGCGGTCGCGTTCGGCCTGCTCAATCTGGAAATCGAGGCGTTCGACCTCGGCATCCGCCGCCTGCCCGAGCGCATCGCCGGCATCGTCAAGCAGCTGGACGATGCGCCGGCCGAGCAATGCGTCGCCGCCGCCGTCTCGCAAACCAGCGAAGAGATGACGGTGACGGTCCATGACACCGCCATGCCGTCCGACATCGGACTGCCGGGTGCCAGCCCGCGCGCCGGCATGCGTGAAAGCAGCATGGCGCGTCCGATGCTCAACGAGCTGTCGCTCTATCTGAAGCTCCACATCGGCGAGTTTCTGCTGGGTCCGGAACATAAGGTCGTGGTCCTGTCGAACCGCGGTCTCTTCCGTCTCGATGCCGGACCGCCGCCCCTGCCCCGCGAAGGATTCGGCGCCCCGTCCGACGATGAGCCCCCGCCCGGTGGACCGCATGGTCCCGGTGGCCCAGGCGGTCCCGGTGGTCCGCGCGGGTCCGGATACGAACCGGGTGGCCCGCCGCCGCCGCAACCGGGCGCCGGACCGGCCGAGCCCGAGCCGCGTGCGTTTCGCGGCGGCATGCGCGGACCGGAAGCCTACGGCCATGTCGGCATCCAGCTGCTCAACGGCTGCTGGGCCGAGGTCGCACTCCATGGCCCGCCGCCGGCATTCGGCTGGATCCGGATGTTGAGCCGTATCGGCGGCTTCGGGCTGGTCATCATCCTCTGCTCGCTATGGTTCGCGCGCAGCGCGGCGCGCAACCTCAGCCAATTCTCGGCCGCCGCCGACGCGGTCGGCCGATCGGTCGAGGCGCCGCTGCTGCCGGAAACCGGGCCGCGCGAAGTGCGCCTGGCCGCCAAGGCGTTCAACCGCATGCAGGAGCGCCTGCGCCGCTTCGTCAACGATCGCACCCAGATGCTGGCAGCGATTTCCCACGATCTGCGCACGCCACTCACGCGCCTGCGCCTGCGCGCCGAATTCGTCGACGACGATGCGCAGCGCACCAAGATGCTGGGCGACATCGCGGAGATGGAGGCGATGATCTCGGCCACTCTCGCTTTTGCCCGGGACGATGCCGTGCGCGAGCCCCGGGCGCCGCAGGACCTGGACCAACTGCTGGACCAGTTGGCGAGCGACCTGTGCGACGGCGGCTATCCGGTCGTCTACGAGCCGTCGGGTCTGGTCATCGTCTCGTGCAGTGCTGGCGGCATCCGCCGCGCGCTCGCCAACCTCGCCGAGAACGCCGTCAAATACGGCGGGGTCGCCCGGCTGTCGCTCGAACCCGCGGACGATCTCGTCACCATCCTCATCGATGACGATGGCCCGGGCATCCCGCCCGAAATGGCCGAGCAGGTATTCCAGCCGTTCTTCCGGCTCGAGGGCTCGCGCAATCGCGACACCGGCGGCGTGGGCCTGGGGCTGTCGGTCGCCCGCACCATCATCCGCGGCCACGGCGGCGATATCGCCCTCCGCAACCGGCCTGAAGGCGGCCTGCGCGTGACGGTAACCCTGCCGGCTTAGCGCTGGTGCTGCTTGAAGAATCGCCAGATCAAGGCGGCGGTCGGCTCGGTCCTGCCGCCGGGCCGCTCGATCGCCACGGGCCATTCGTGCGGCCCGAGGGCCAGGGCGACCAGCCTCACCTCCGCCCGATCGCGGCAATCGCCGTAAGCCTGGAAGATCACCCGGCCGTCGCTGGTGACGTCGCGGGTCGAGCGGGCGCCGCAGCCGTCGGCCGCGGCCCAGAAACGGACCGCATCGTCGACCGAGACGTTGAACCGGCCCGGGATGCCGATGTTGGGCGAGACGCCGCCGCGGTAGAGCACATACCCGTCCAGCATGCCGTGGATGATCAGCACCGGCACCGGCCGGTCCGGCCGCGCGATCGAGATCGGCGGCTGGTCGGCGCCGGCGGTTCCGCCGATCGTGCCTGCGACCGGCGCGATGGCCGCGATCTTTTCCGGGAATTGGGCGGCGAACCGATAGGCCAGCATGGCGCCGTTCGATAGGCCGGTCAGGTAGATCCGCCGCCGGTCGACGGGATACTCGGCAGCCAGCCGATCGATCAGCGCGCCCAGGAAAGCCAGGTCGTCGACGTGGTTGCGCACCGCCGCTCCGCAGCAGAATCCGGCGTTCCAGGTCTGGCGCGGTGGATCGACGCCGATGCTCGTGCCTTCGGGATAGACCGCGATGAAGCGCCCGCGGTCGGCGAGCGGACTGAAGCCGGTCATGTCGGCGGTCGACCGCGCGTCGCCGGCGGCGCCATGCAGCACGATCACCAGCGGCAGCGCGCCGGCGGACGCCTGCCAGCCGGCCGGCAGATGCAGCAGGTAGTGCCGTTCGAGCCCATTTACCATCAGGCCGGGCCAGGGGTCGCCTTCGTCGGCCGGATGGGCGTCGGCCATGGTGGCGAGGCCGATCGCAACGAGAAATGCAAAGGCGATCCAGCGGCCCCAGCGCCCGAGAGCGCCGCCGATGATCATGCGGCCATCGTGGCCAGCCCGGTCAGCCGGTCGGCCGCCCAGTCGGTCGTCGCATGGCGATCGGTCCGATCGGCCAGCAGTTCGAACGCCTCGGTGCGCCGCCCGGCCGCGATCGCCGCGTCGGTCAGGAACCACAGGAACAGGTCGCGCTGGGCATGGCTGCCGCCGAGGCTCTGCAGCCGATGGCGGATCGGGAACAGGATGTCGACCGCCTGGTCCGGATGGCCCGCGGCCTCGGCCGCGATGGCGTGCAGTAGAGGCAGGCCGATCATCCGCAACACGCCCGCCTGGCAGGTGGCGCTCCGGGCGGCCCATTGTCCCAATTCGCCGATCAATTGCGTCAGCCGATCGAGGCGGCCGCTCGCGACCAGGGCCAAGCCCCGATGCGCCATGGCGAAGGCCAAGGTCGGATCGGCGCCGCGCGCGTCGGCGAGATCGCCGAGCTCGTCCCAGCGGTGGCCGACCGCGACGCCTTGCGCCTCGAGCCGCCAGAGCATCGATACCGCATTGGCGACATCTCGGTAGTCGTCCGTCCGGACCGCGCGGATCGCCGCGTCGTAGAGGTCGAGGACCGGATCCGTCTCCCCCAGCGCCAGATGGAACAGCGCGCGATGCCAATACATGTGGTAGGCGAAATTATTGACGCCGGGGAGCTGGGCCGACTGGGCGGCGAGCCAGGCGATGCCATCGCGGGCGCGGCCCTGCATCTCGAAGACATGGGTGACCGCGTGGGCGCCCCAGACATCGCGGGGTGCCAGTTCGAGCGCGCGGCGTCCTTCCCGTTCAGCCTGAAGCAGGTCGCCCGACTCTTCGAGCACGAAAGCGTGGCAACCCAGCACATAGCCGCAACCGGGCACATCGGCGCGCCAGTGGGGCAAGGCGTGCGCCAGGCTGCGCCGCATGCCGACCAGATCGCCCAGCATGAATTTGATGCCATGGCCGAGCTTGAGCGCGAATCCGTCCAGGGGATTGAGCTGCAACGCCTCGTCGATCCGGTCGGCGGCGGTGCGCATGCTGCCGTCGACCCAGGCGCCGAGAGCTGCGGTCAACAGTCGCTCCCGCGCCGTGCCGCCGCGCAGGGCCAGGCTTCGTTCGGCCCGGAGCAGCGCGTCGCGGGCGATCGGGATACATTCGCGCTTCGCCAGCAGCAGGTTGGCGGCACCGCGCAGGACCCAGCCCAGGACCATCTCGGCATCGGCCGAGAAACACTCCTCGATCGCGGCACCGGCGTCGGTGCGATGACCCAGCACGGCCTCGATCGCCCGATCGAATGCCATGACCGCGGCGGCGTCGGCGGCCGTGACTTCGAGCCCTCTACAGTCGTGGACCATCGTTCGATCTCCCCGCCTGGTGCGATCCGTCCCGGTCCCCCTCGCAAAGAACGCGGCGGAAGACCGATGGTCGCGCACCGGCCATCCGGTTGCAACACGCTGTCGGGAAGATCGCTCCGGCGCGAGCGGAAACCAGGGGCTCTCACGCTTAAGTGACCGGGCGAGAGCGGGCGAGAGCCGGCGTCGGTCAGATTTCCGGCAATGTCTCCAACCATGCGGACAACCGGGTCGCGAGGATATCCGGATCACCCGCAACCTGCAGGATCTTGGTGCGGCTGCTGGCCCCGACGCGTATGGCGATGCTGGTCTTGGGCAGGCCCCAGGTCTTGGCCAGCAGGGCCGCCACCGCATCGTTCGCCTTGCCGCCTTCCGGCGCCGCCGAAACCGCGATTGCCACGGCGGCCTCGCCGCCGGGCAGACGGGTGCGGCCGATAACCGCCTGACGCGATGCGCCGGGCTTGACCCGGACCCGAAGACGGATACCCTGAGGCGTCGGCACCAGCGCCGAGCCGCCGGCCGGTGGCGATCGGGGAGCGGTCGGTATCGTCATCCCGGTCTTTCCTCACACCATTGACGCCGGCTCCATCGCTGGGCCATGAGATAGTCGAACACATGAGAGCGAGCACATCCTACGCATGTCGATCCTGCTGATCGCCATCCTGACCCTCGCCCTGCTCGGGATCGTCGCCTGCCTCGCGTTGCGCGGCCCGATGATCCGCGCTTTCGAGGACCGCCATGGCCTGACCGATTCGCGAAAAGCCGTGACCGACGCCCGCAAGGCGCGCAACGAGGCGAAGGTGAAGGCCGCCCAATTCGAGTCGCGCAGACAGGCGTTGGCCGGGCAGATCCTCGACGTCGAGACCGAGGTGAAGAAGCTCGAGCAGCAGTTGAAGGCCATGCCGCAGGCGGTCTATACCCTGGTATTCGAACTGGGTGCCGGCGACATGGGTCTGCCGCCGTTCGAATTCATCGTCTCCAGGCTCCGCCGTTCCGAGCCGGGCGATAGCAAGGGACCAGAACGCGAGCTGTGGTCGCGCCCGCGCATTCTGCGTGCCTACGGGCGGAACGCCCAAACGGCCATGGCCGCGGCGCTGGCGCGCTTTCCGGCGGCCGACGGCTTCACGGTCCGGCCGGCCGAGCGGGTCGATGCCCCGCAGCACAGCAAGAGATGAGCGGCGACGCGTCATGATCCAGGATCTCATCTCCGGAAACTCCTTCGGCACGCTGATCGTCTTCACGATCATCGCGGTGATCGTGCTCGTCGTCATGATGGAAAACCTGCGCACCCGGCTCCGGTCGGTGCCGGAGCAGGCGGAAATCCTGGCTCAGCAATTCGCGCTCGCCCACAATGAATCCATCGCCAGCGAGATCGCCATCAACCGGGACGAGCGTGCCGTCGCCGATCTGGAGCGGCAGTTGGCCCAGCAGGAAGCGGCGCTCGATGAGCGGCGCCAGCGGTTGAGCGACGCCCGCAACCGGGTTCCGAGCATCGTCTACGTGCTGGACCAGATCATCCAGCTGACCCATCGGCCCTGGCTGGTGCCGGTCCGGCTCGAAGGGGCGACGGCCGCGGACGGCGATTGGACGAGCGGTCGGCGTTACCTGGTCTACGGCGAAGACGTCGAGAATGCCCGCCGCCGGATCGAGGTGCGCTTTCCGTCCCGCGAGGGCTACCGCGCTGCGGAACCCCAGCCGTTCGACGTCGCCTGATGCCGATCGACCCCGGCGGGCCGCCGTTGCTGGTTATGGACGGCCCTTGTGCGACGATCCGTCTCGACCGCCCTGCCCTGCACAACCGCCTGGAGCCGGCCGATCTCGACGCGCTCATGACGATGCTGGGCGAGTTGGCGGAGCAGCCGGCACTGCGCGTGCTGGTTCTGACCGGCACTGGGACCTCCTTCTGCTCCGGGTTCGACCTGAAGGCGCTGGGCTCCGGCGCCCGCAGCGTCGGGTTCGATCAGGTCGTCGATCGGCTCGAGGCTTTTCCCCGGCCGACGGTCGCGGCGCTTCAGGGCAGCGTCTATGGCGGCGCCACCGACTTGGCGCTCGCCTGCGATTTCCGCCTGGGTGTCGAGGGCATGAAACTGGTGATGCCCGCCGGGCGCCTGGGCATCCACTATTATCCGAGCGGCCTCGAACGCGCCGTGACGCGCCTCGGCCTCGCCGCCGCCAAACGCCTGTTCCTGTTGGCCGAACCGATCGAAGCCGATGACCTGCTGGCAATGGGCTATCTGGACCGTCTGGTGCCGGGCGACCAGCTTGCGGCTGCAACGGACGAGATCGCGAACAAGCTCGCCGGCAACGCCCCGAACGCGGTCCGCGGCATGAAGCGGACGCTGAACGCGATCGCCCGCGGCACGCCCGATCGCGCCGACGCCCAGGCGGCATACGAGGCGAGCAAAGGATCCGACGAGCTGGCCGAAGGGCTCAGAGCGTTTGCGGGGAGACGCAAACCGGTGTTCTGACGCCACCCGCCCAGTTTCCCCGTCATTCCCGTGCAAGTGGGAAATGACGGAATGTTCGCCTACCCCGCGACGGCGAGTTCGATCAGCAGAGTGAACCGGCCGTCTTCGGTCGCGACCGTCTCGCCGGCGAGCGAGGCCTCCTGCTCGATACCGGTTGCCGACACAGTCGGCGCCAGGTCGGCGAACAGGTGCTCGATGCCCGCGACCGGGTCGCCGGTCGGCGCCACGACCAGCCTGGTCACCGGCGTCTTGATCGAGACCTTGCGCTCGCTCTTCAGCTTGCGCACGGCGGCCAGGATGCCGACGCCAGCGCCACCCAAGGCCTCGGCGGCCTCGTCGGTGAACTGGTCGGCCGTCTTGGGCCAGGTGCCGCGGGCATGGATCGAGCCGGCCGCCTTGGCGCGAGCCGGAAAATGCTGCTCGTACAATTCCTCGGTCAGGTGCGGCATGACGGGGGCCAGCAGGCGCAGCACGGTCTCCAGGCAATGCCACAGCGTGTAATGCGCCGAGAGTTTGCCGGCCGCCGACCCGCTCTCGCCATAGGAGCGCGCCTTGACCAGCTCCAGGTAATTGTCGCAAAGGTCGGCCCAGAAGAAGCGCTCGATCGTCTCCATGGCGTCGGCATATTCATAGGCGTCGAACAGGCCGGTCGCGCGCTCTACCGTGCGACCGAGCCGGCTCAGCACCCATTTGTCGAACGGCTCGATGATCAGGCCATTAGCCACATCGGCCGCCGGCGTCGTGGGCGCACCGTCGAAACCTTCGAGCTGCAGCATTAGGAATCGAGCGGCATTCCATAGCTTGGTCTGCAGCCGCTTGCCGACCTTCAGCACGTCTTCGGAATAGGCGGTGTCGAGACCCAGCTTGGAGGTCCCGGTCCAATAGCGCACCACGTCCGCGCCGTATTTCTGCAGCAGGCCGCGCGGATCGATGTTGTTGTTCTTGGACTTCGACATCTTGCTGCGGTCCTGGGCCAGGCACCAGCCGCTGATCGCCATGTCGCTCCACGGCGCCTTGTCGTCGTGCAGATGGGACTTCACGATCGTGTAGAAGGCCCAGGTGCGGATGATCTCGTGCGCCTGGGGTCGCAGATCGGCCGGAAACAGCTTGGCGAACCGCTCGGGATCGCTCGCATAGCGGGCGGCGAGCGCGCCGGCGTTGATCTGCGGCGAGACCGAGCTGGTCGCCCAGGTGTCCATCACGTCGGGATCGGGCTCGACCTCGTCCCGGGTGTAGCCGCGCGGCAGATCCGCCAGCGGATTGACCGGCAGGTCGTCCGGATGGGCGGCCAGGATCCTGCCTTCCTCGCCGGCGCGCTTGGAATACCAGAACGGGAACGGCACGCCGAAATAGCGCTGGCGGCTGATGCACCAGTCCCACTTCAGGTTCTCGGTCCAGATCTCGAACCGGGTACGCATGTATTCCGGGTGCCAGGCGATCTGGCGCCCCTTCTCGATCAGCGCTTCCTTCTTGTCGAGCACGCGCACGAACCATTGCGGTGTCACCAGCAGCTCGAGCGGCGCGCCCGAACGCTCGGCGCACGGGATCATGCGCACGACCGGCGTGGCGCTGACGATGCGGCCGTCCGCCGTCAGCAGCTCGATCATCTTTTCGCGCGCGGCATTGACCTTGAGGCCGGTCAGTTGATCGGCGGCGAGTTTCGCCGCCGCCGCGTCGCGGCTGGGCCAGCCCTCGCCGCCAATGCCGGAGAGATCGCCGACCCGGCCTTCCTTGGTCAGCATGACGCGCAGCGGCAGCTTGTTCTCGCGCCACCATTCGATGTCGACCTGGTCACCGAAGGTGCAGCACATGACCATGCCGGTACCCTTCTCAGGATCGACCCGCTCGTCGGCCACCACGGGCACTTCGACCCGGAACAGCGGCGTGATCACGGTCTGGCCCAGCAATTCCTTGGCACGCGGATGCTCCGGATGGATCATGAGGGCAACGCAGGCCGCCATCAGCTCCGGCCGGGTCGTGGCGATGTCGAGCGTGGCGCCGGAGGCCACGTCGAACGTGATCTGCCACATCGTGCCCGGCGCTTCCTTCTCGACCACCTCGGCCTGCGCGATCGCGGTCCGGTCGATCGGGTCCCACAGGGTCGGCTGCATCTGCCGATAGAGATGGTCCTTGCCGAACAGGTCGAGCACCGACATCTGCGAGATGCGGCGCGAGCTGGGGCTGATCGTCTGGTATTCGAGCTTCCAATCGACCGACAGGCCGATCTCGCGGAACAGGTCGCGGAAATCCTGCTCGGCTTCCTGCACTTCCTCGTGGCAGATGCGGATGAATTCCTCGCGGCTCATGTCGGTGGCACGGATGTTCCGGCGCTTTTCGACCAACCGCTCGGTCGGCAGGCCGTTATCGTCGAAACCCATGGGATAGAACACGTTCTTGCCCGCCATGCGCTGGAAGCGCGCGATCAGGTCGGTCTGCGTGTAGCTGTAGACATGGCCGATGTGGAGGAAGCCCGAGACGGTCGGCGGCGGCGTGTCGATGACGTAGCTGCCCGAACGCGGTGCAGACGGATCCCAGGCATAGGTGCCGGACGCCAACCAGGCCTCGCGCCACTTCGTTTCCGTGGCGACAACATCATACTGCTTCGGTGCTTCCGTCGACATCAACGCGTCCTCTGGCCGGCCCATTCCTTGGGCGCGCGCATCATGCCGCGAACGCACGCGCATGCCTAGCGCCGGAAGGCGGCCATGCGCACCGCGCGGAGCGCCGGCGGGGCTTGGCCCGATCCTTGCTCCATCCTAGAGTGGTCGCGGGGCCATTCGAGCAGGGGGGAGCGGGCATGAGCGTTCTGACGCGTCGTGATTTCGGCAAGCTGAGCGGGGCCGCGGCCCTCACCGCCTCTCTCCCGCGCACGGCCGCGGCGGCCGGCCCGAAGGTGTTGCGCTGCGTCATGCATTCGGGCCTCCGCATCACCGACCCGATCATCACGACCGCGTACATCGCGCGCAACCATGGCTACATGATCTACGATACCCTGTTCGCGGTCGACGACAAGCTCCAGGTCCAACCACAGATGGTCGACCATTTCGACCTGTCGCCGGACAAGCTGACCTACAGCTTCACGCTCCGTCCCGGTCTCAAGTTTCACGACGGCGCGCCGGTGACCTCGGCCGACTGCATCGCCTCGCTGCAGCGCTGGGCCAAGCGGGACGGCATGGGCCAGAAGCTGATGGATTTCACCGCCGCCATGACCGCGGTCGACGACAAGACGTTCAAGCTGGTGTTGAAGGAGCCCTACGGCCTGGTGCTGGCCTCGCTGGGCAAGCCATCCTCGAACGTGCCCTTCATCATGCCGGCCCGGATCGCCGCCACCCCTGCGGATCAGAATGTGCCGGAGGAGATCGGCTCCGGCCCGTTCCGCTTCGTCAAGGCGGAGTTCCAGCCGGGCAGCAAGGTCGTCTACGAGAAGAACACCGACTATGTGCCGCGCAACGAGCCGGCCTCGTCGCTTGCCGGCGGCAAGGTCGTCAAGATCGACCGGGTCGAGTGGATCAACATCACGGACTATCAGACCGCGGTGAACGCGCTCGCCAACAGCGAGATCGATTTCATCGAGCAGCCGCCGCACGACCTGCTGCCGATCCTGAAATCGACCGACAAGGTCGTGGTCAAGGATTACAATCCGCTGGGTTTCGTCGGCACCTGTCGCATGAATTTCCTGCTGAAGCCGTTCGACAACCCGAAGATCCGCCAGGCCGTACTGCACGCGATCAACCAGCAGGATTGGGCCGATGCCCAGGTCGGCAATCCGGATTACAGCACGCTCACCGGCGCCATGTTCGTCGCGAAGACGCCGTTCGCGACGGAAGCCGGATTCCCGGCCAAGCCGGACCCGGCACTGGCCAGGCAGCTGTTGAAGGACGGCGGCTATGACGGCACGCCGGTCGTGATCATGCAGCCGACCGATCTCGCCATCGTGGCCGCCCTGGGCCCGGTCACCGCCCAGGCGCTGCGCGGCATCGGCATGACCGTCGACGTGCAGAGCATGGACTGGCAAACCCTGGTCGGCCGGCGCGCCAAGCAGACCCCGGTGTCCGAAGGCGGCTGGAACATGTTCCACACGACCTGGGCCGCCGCCGACATGCTGAACCCGGTCGCGAACCTGGGCGTCAACGGGCGCGGCAAGGCCGGCGGCTGGTTCGGCTGGGCCGAGGATGCGGAGATTGAAAAGCTGCGCGACAATTTCGCCCGCGAGACCGACACCGCCAAGCAGAAGCAGATCGCGGAGGACGTTCAAAAGCGCGCCTACGAGATCGTGAGCTATATCCCGACCGGGCAATACACCATGCCCTATGCCTACCGCGATAGCGTGTCCGGCATCCTGGGCGGGCCGGTGCCGGTGTTCTGGAACGTCGACAAAACGGTCGCTTAACCACCTTGTCGCGTTTCCTGCTGCAGCGCCTGCTGGCGACGATCCCGGTCATGGCGATCGTCGCCACCATCGTGTTCCTGCTGCTGCGCCTCAGCGCCGGCGACCCGGCCGCGATCCTGGCCGGCGATGCCGCCACGCCCGCGACGATCGCCGCGATCCGCACCCGCCTCGGCCTCGACCAGCCGATGGTGGTCCAACTCGTCCGCTGGTTCTGGCAGTTGCTGCACGGCGATCTCGGCACCTCGATCATCTCGAACCAGGGCGTCGCCCACCTGATCGCCGACCGGCTAGCACCGACGCTCGCCTTGAGCGTCACGACCATCCTGTTCGCCATCCTGGTCGCCGTGCCATTGGGCGTGCTCGCCGCCTGGAAGCACGGCACCATCGTCGACCGGGCGGTCATGACCTTGTCGGTCGTGGGCTTTTCCATGCCGGTGTTCGTGCTGGGCTACCTGTGGATCCTGGGCTTTGCGATGCATCTGCGGTGGCTGCCGGTCCAGGGCTTCAGCCCGCTTGGCAATGGCGTCGGGCCGTTCCTGGCCCACCTGGTGCTGCCGACCCTGACCCTGAGCGTGATCTATATCGCACTGATCGCGCGCATCACCCGCGCCAGCGTGCTGGAGGTGCTGGGTGAGGATTACATCCGCACGGCGCGCGCCAAGGGCGTGCCGGAACGGTCCGTGCTGCTGCGCCACGCGCTGGCCAACGCAGCGGTGCCCATCGTCTCGGTCATCGGCATCGGCATCGCTCTGCTGATCGGCGGCGTCGTGGTGACGGAGAGCGTGTTCAACCTGCCCGGCCTCGGCCGCCTGACCGTCGATGCGGTGCTGGCGCGCGACTATCCGGTCATCCAGGGCATCATCCTGGTGTTCTCCGGCGTCTATGTGCTGGTCAATCTGGCCGTCGACCTCGCCTACGTGCTGCTCGACCCGAGGATCCGGTATTGAGGCCGACGCGCAGCCCGTCGGTGCTGTTCGGCGCCCTGGTGCTGGCAGCGCTCGCGCTGGCGGCCCTGGCGGCACCGCTGCTCCACACGGTCGATCCGGTGCTGCTGACGCCGCGGCTGCGCCTGAAGCCGCCGACAGCGGATCATTGGTTCGGCACCGACGGCTTCGGCCGCGACCTGTGGAGCCGGGTGATCTACGGCGCGCGGATCTCGCTCGCCATCGGGGCCATGGTCTCGGTCGTGGCCGTGGTGCTGGGTCTCGCGATCGGGCTCGGCGCCGGTTTCGTGCGCTGGCTCGACGGCCCGGTCATGCGGGTGATGGACGGCATCATGGCGATCCCGGCGATTCTGCTGGCCATCGCCATGGTCTCGCTGAACGGCGCCGGCCTGATGACGGTCGCGGTCGCCATCGTCATTCCCGAAGTGCCGCGCGTCGCGCGCCTGGTGCGCAGCGTGGTGCTGAGCGTGCGCGAGGAGCCCTATGTCGAGGCGGCGATCGGGCTCGGCACGCGGCTGCCGCTGCTATTGTGGCGCCATATCCTGCCCAACACCTTGGCGCCGCTGGCGGTGCAAGGCACCTACGTCGCGGCTTCCGCCATCCTGACCGAGGCGATCTTGAGCTTCCTCGGCGCCGGTATCCCGACCGAGATCCCGAGCTGGGGCAACGCCATGGCCGAGGGTCGCGTCTATTTCCAGATCGCGCCCTGGATCATCCTGTTCCCCGGCCTGTGCCTGGCCGTGACCGTGCTGGCGGTGAACCTTCTGGGCGATGGCTTGCGCGACCTGCTCGACCCCCGGCTCGCCAAATCGGTTCGGAACTTCCGATGAGCGGCCCGGTGCTGGAGATCCGGGGCCTGACCATCCCGCTGCCGCCCGGCGCCGACCGGCCCCATGCGGTCGAGGACCTGTCGCTGACCGTGGCGCCGGGCGAGACCGTCTGCCTGGTCGGCGAGTCGGGCTCAGGCAAGTCGCTGACCGCCTTCTCGATCATGGGGTTGCAGCCCAGCCGGCATATGCGGCCCGCGGCCGGCTCGTCGATCAGGCTGCTGGGCGAGGAGCTGGTCGGCGCGGGGGCCGCCCGGCTGCGGGCGCTGCGCGGCAGCCGCATGGCGATGATCTTCCAGGAGCCGATGACGGCGCTCAACCCCGTCGCCTCGGTCGGCGAGCAGATCGCCGAGGTGCTGCGCTGGCATGCCGGCCGGCTGTCCGCCGGTGAGAGCCGTGAGCGGGTGCTGCGCCTGATGAACGACGTGCGCCTGCCGGACCCGGCCGCCATGGCCCATGCCTATCCCCATCAACTGTCCGGCGGCCAGCGTCAGCGCATCATGATCGCCATGGCGCTGGCGCTCGATCCGGCCCTGCTGATCGCGGATGAACCGACCACCGCGCTCGACGTCACGACCCAGGCGCAGATCCTGACACTGCTGCGCGACCTGAAGACCCGGCGCGACACCGGCATGCTGTTCATCACCCATGATTTCGGCGTGGTGCGCGAGATCGCCGACCGGGTCCTGGTCATGCGCGCCGGCCGCCTGGTCGAACAGGGTTCGGCCGACGCAGTGCTGAACCGGCCGACCCATCCCTACACGAAGCTGTTGATCGCGGCGGTGCCCGACGCGGTGCCGCCGCCGCGCGACGCTCCCGTGGGCGCTCCGATTCTCACCGTAAAGGCTCTCGCCAAGACCTATGGCGGCCATGGCCTGATGCGGCGGCAGCGCCAGGTCAGCGCCGTTGCCGATGCCGGCTTCACCATCCGGCGCGGCGAGATCCTGGGCGTCGTCGGCGAATCCGGCTCCGGCAAATCCACCCTCGCCCGCTGTGTCGCCCGCCTGATCGAACCCAGCGGCGGCAGCATCCTGCTGGACGGCGTCGACATCGCCATCCTGCCGGAACGGCGGCTTCGTCCGCTGCGCCGCCGGGTCCAGCTCGTATTCCAGGATCCCTACCGCTCGCTCAATCCGCGCCAGGCCGTCGGCGCCTCGATCATCGAGGGGCCCCGAAACTTCGGCATGCCGCGCGCCGAGGCGGTCGCCAAGGCCCGGGAATTGATGGGCCTGGTCGGGCTCGATCCGGACGCGCTCGACCGGTTGCCGCATCAATTCTCCGGCGGCCAGCGTCAGCGCCTGTGCATCGCCCGCGCGCTGGCGCTGGGACCGGACCTGCTGATCGCCGACGAGGCGGTTTCGGCGCTCGACGTTTCGGTCCAGGCCCAGGTTCTGGACCTGCTCGACGATCTCCGACGCCGTCTCGACCTCGCCATCCTGTTCATCACCCACGACCTGCGCGTGGCGGCGCGCCTGTGCGACACGATCGCGGTCATGCAGGCCGGCCGCATCGTAGAGCAAGGCGCAGCGGCCGAGATCTTCGCCCGACCCCGGCATGCCTACACGAAAGCATTGTTCGCGGCGTCACCGGGTCGGCGCGAACCGGCGACGGCCTGAACCTACTCGGTCAGGAACTTCTGCACGATCCCGGCCGCCTGCCCCATGCCGACGACGCCGTTCACATGGCCCATCGGTCCGTCGAGCTCGTGATATTCGACCGGGGTGCCCTGGGCCTGCAGCAGGTCGCGCACGTGGCGGGTCGCCTCCGGAAACAGCAGATGGTCATTGTGCGACGGCAGCAGCAGGGTTTTGGCCTTGATCGCCTTCAGCCCCTCTTCCAGCGAATCCTTGCCGCCGACCGTAAACAGTTCGTTCGCCCGCTCCAGGCAGATGAGATTGTCGGCATCGGTCGCCTTGGCCCGGGCCGTGGCTGCCGCGTCGGCCGCCGCTTCCACGGCATATTGGTTGTCCCAGGCCTTGGCCGGATCCTTGGCCGGGTCGGCCCATTTGCGGCCGAAGGAGGCATCGCCCCATTCCGGCGCCAAGGTATCGAGCGACAGGACCTTGAACGCCATGATCAAGCCGTCGATCGGCTCTGGTCCCCCGTAATAATCGCCCTGCTTCCAATTCGGATCGAGCTTGACGATGTCGCCCCAATGACGCACCCGCTCGATGCCATAGGCGTCGATCTGCGCCGCCGGAATGACCGCGATCAATCGCTCGACCATGGCCGGATATGTCGCCGCCCATTCGTAGCTCTGTAGCGAGCCCATCGAGGCACCCATGACGGCATGCAGCTTCTTGACGCCCAGCTTGTCGAGCAGCGCCTTCTGAACGGTCACGAAATCATGGATCTGCACTTCCGGGAAATGCATCGCATAGGGCTTGCCGGTATCCGGATCTGTCGAGGCCGGGCCGGTCGTGACGGTAATGCCGTCCTTCGTATTGATGTTGCACAGGGTATCGACGCTGATCAGGAAATACTTGTCGGTATCGAGGGCCTTGCCCGGGCCGACCAGACCGTCCCAATAGCCGGGCGCCTTGTCGTCGGCCTTGTAGCGCCCCGCGAAATGGGAACTGCCGGAAAAGAAATGGGGGATCAGGATCGCGTTGCTGCCGGCGGCATCGAGTTTGCCCAGGCTCTCGTAGCCGACCTTGACCTGGCGGATCGTGGCACCGCTCACCGTCGTGAAGGGGCCGGGATAGTCGAAGCTCTGCTTCTGGACCAGGCCGTCGTAGGCGAGTGCCGATTGGACCATGGCCGAGGCCAAGCCGAGCGCGATCAAGCTGTTGCGCATGTCGAAGCGATCTCCCCACGTGTGTTGTTGGCCCGAGAGGATGCCTGCCGATCGGCGCCCCCGCAACCCGATCGACCCTCCGATCGAACCTCCGGGCATGCCGCAGCGTTCATGTCCGTAGCCGCTGTGCCCGGACCCTCCCAATGTCGCTGAGTCATGTTCTGTTCGGCCGCCGTCTGGCGAACCGCGAAGCGAAAGGCACGAAGATCGGCGCCGTCGCCGGCCTCGCCGCCATGGGGCTCGACGGACTGTCGTCGGTGGCCTATGGCCCCGAAGCGACGCTGACCGTCCTGATGCCCCTCGGCGCCCTCGCCCTCGGGCCGCTGGTGCCGATCACCGGCGCGGTGCTGGCCGTGCTGATCGTGCTGTATTTCTCCTATCGCCAGACCATTGCCGCCTATCCGAAGGGCGGCGGCTCCTACACGGTCGCGCAGGCGAACATCGGGCCCGGCGCCGGCCTGCTGGCCGCGACCGCGCTCATGCTCGACTATGTGCTGAACGTCGCGGTCGGCATTTCGGCCGGTATCGCCGCCCTGGTCTCGGCAGCGCCGGCGCTGCAGCCGCTGACCCTGCCGCTGTGCCTCGCGGTGCTGGCAATCCTGACCCTGGTCAATCTGCGCGGCACACGCGAGGCCGGGCTGATCTTCGCCGTGCCGACCTATCTGTTCATCGGCACCCTGTTGGTCGTAGTCGCGATCGGCACGGCCAAGGCGCTTGCCGCCGGCGGCCATCCGGTCGCCGTGGTGGCACCACCCGCCATCCCGGCCGGAACCGCGACGCTGGGCCTGTGGCTGCTGCTGCGCGCATTCGCCAGCGGCTGCACCGCCATGACCGGGGTCGAGGCCGTCAGCAACGGCATGTCGGCGTTCAAGGAACCGACCGAGCGCCATGCCCGGCGCACCCTGACCGCGATCGTGGGTCTGTTGACCGTGCTGCTGGCTGGCGTCGTCGTGCTATCCAGGATCTATCGGATCGGCGCCATGGACCAGACCGACCCGGGCTATCAGACCATGCTGTCGCAATTGACCGCCGCCGTGGTCGGCCATGGGGTCTTCTATTACGCGACGCTCGGCACCATCCTCGTCGTCCTGTCGCTGTCGGCCAACACCAGCTTCACCGGCTTTCCGCGCCTGTGCCAGATGATCGCGGTCGACGGCTATCTGCCGCGCGCCTTCGCCATTCCCGGGCGTCGCCTGGTCTATTCCGCCGGCATCCTGTTCCTGACCGGCAGCGCGGGCATTCTGCTCGTGGCGTTCGACGGCATCACCGACCGGCTGATCCCGCTGTTCGCCGTCGGGGCGTTCCTGGCATTCACCTTGTCGCAGACCGGCATGGCGCTGCACTGGCGGCAGGCGCTGCACGATCCCAAGGTTTCCGGCAGCCGGGGCAGCCTGCGCGCCAGCCTCGCGGTCAATGGTGTCGGCGCCATCGCGACCGGTGCCGCGCTGGCGATCATCCTCGCCGCCAAATTCGTCGAGGGCGCATGGATCACCGTGATCATCATTCCGCTCGTCTTCCTGCTGCTCTCGGGCATCAAGCGGTACTACGACCGTCTATCGTCCAGGCTCCGGGCCGGACGGATCGATTTCACCGACCGGGAACCGCCGATCGTGCTGATCCCGATCGAGCGCTGGGACCGGTTGGTCGACAAGGCGCTGAAGTTCGCCCTGCAACTGTCGCCCGACGTCATCGCCATTCACCTGATCGCGCTGGAGGGCGACGACGTGGAGGATCGCAGCGCCATCCTGCGGCGCCGCTGGGCCGACGCGGTCGAAGCCCCGCTGAAGCAGCTGGGCGTACCGGTCCCGAGCCTGGTGCAGCTGCAGTCGCCCTACCGGCAACTCGCCGAGCCGCTGATCGCCTTCATCCGCGAGACCGAGCAGGCCCATCCCAAGCGGGCGATCGCCATGCTGCTGCCGGTGCTGGTCACGCAACATTGGTGGGAGCGGCTGCTGCATCCCAACCGGACGACGATGCTGCAAAAGACGGTGCTCAAGGTTTGCGACCGCCGGGTCGGCATCATCATCGTGCCCTGGCATCTCGACGACCAGTCGGCCGATCCGGACCGGTCGGGGGCGCGGCCGTCGAACCCCGCCCGGCGGCTGCACGATACGATCACCCATTGAGACCGGCATGCTCAGGCCGGTCGACCGGTCCAGCAGATCTTGCCGAATCCCGCGACCGACAGGCCGTTCAGCACGGTATCTTCCGCGCCGGTCTGGTCGTGAAGCCGGATTCCGAGCCGCTTCAACGCATCCTCGATCTGCGCATCGCTGACCGGTTCGAACGATTCGGGCAGTTTTCGCAGAGCGGCTCGGAGTGCCTGCGCCGTCGCGGGATCGAACTGGCTCGCGAGCGCCAGGATCGCGTTGCCCGCGGCGGCCCGCACCGTCGCCGCCTCCAAGATCAGCTCGCCGCCCGCGGCGGAATTGGCGCGTGTGCCATGAATCGCGACCCAGAGCGCAATGATCCAGCGGGCATCGAGCGTTGGCGTGGGCGCATCGACCGGGCCGTAGATCATCTCGTCGCTCCTCGCTTGTAACTCTTGCGGGAGACTTTATGGCGCAGGCCACAGCAGGTATTGTGAGATGTCTCACAACGAATACCCCTATGCTGCCGGATTTCCTTTATAAGTCGTGGTATCCGGAGAGGACGCACGTTGCTCCAATCGCCATGATCGAGGAGTGGGAATGTCTTGCCCCCCTGCCTTAAGGGCTAGAATTCTACGTAATCATGAACTGTTTCGGGAATTGTCGACCGACGAACTCGATCAGTTGATCGCCGTCGCACGGATCGAGGACGTGCGCGCGAAGACACCGATCTTTCACAAAGGGGCGCCGGGCGAGGCCATGATGGCGGTCGTCACCGGCGAGGTGAAGATCAGCGCGCTCGCTGCCGACGGCCGCGAGATCGTACTCGCCATGATGCGCGAGGGCGAAGTATTCGGCGAGATCGCCCTGCTCGACGGCTGCGACCGGACGGCGGACGCCACTGCCGCCACCAATTGCAGCCTGCTGGTCATCCATCGGCGCGACTTCCTGCCGTTCCTGAACGCCCATCCCCAGGTCGCCATCCGCCTGCTGCGCGTGGTCTGCCGGCGGCTTCGGCGCACGACGGAACAGGTCGAGGATCTGCTGTTCCTCAATCTGCCGAGCCGGCTCGCGAAGAAGCTGCTGAACCTGAGCGGAGCCGATGAGGAGCAGCGGCCGCGCGAGCGCGCGCCGATCATCCGGCAGTCCCAGCGGGAAATCGGCAACCTGGTCGGCTTGTCGCGCGAAAGCATCAACAAACAGCTGTCGCGCTGGCAGAAAGAAGGCGTCCTGACGCTGCGCGACGGCATGATCGTGCTCGACGATCTGGATGCTCTGCGGGAGATCGCCGCGGAGGTATAGTCGTCCGGGACTGTGAGTTGCATCACAGGTCGGCCGACGCTTCTTCTCTGATATTGCCATCGCGGGTTCGCCCGGCCCCGTCGTCACGCTCTTTCCGCTTTCGGAGATTACCAATGTCGCAAAAGCAAAATGCTCCCGATGGATCCAAAGGCTTCGAGCCGAATGCGGTCGACGAGTCTGATGCGATACGGCCCAATGCCGTGGATGAATCCGATGCGATGCGGCCCAATGCCGTCGACGAGTCGGATGCGATGCGGCCGAACGCGGTCGACGAGTCCGACGCGATGCGGCCGAACGCCGTCGACGAATCCGATGCGCTTCGTCCCAACGCGGTCGACGAGTCGGATCATATGAACCAGCGCTGACGCGCCGAAACGGGCGTGGGCCGCCGGCTTCCCGTGCCGCGGTCCACGCTTTTTGCCAAATAACGACTTCGCCGCTGCCCCCTGTCGAGTAAGGGGGCTTTGCTCTATGCTCTGCCGGGAGCCCCCTGCCGGACGGATCCTTCCGTCGGCCCGGGTCCCTCGCACGAGATGAGCATGCCGCTTTCGACCGCGTCACACCAAGCCACCGGGACCGAGGTCCTGCCTGACAGCATCGGTGCCGCCTTTCTGTTCACCGACATCGAGGGCAGCACGCGGCGCTGGGAAACCGCCCCGGATGCCATGCGCCCGGCGATGCGCCGGCACGACGCGATTCTGCGGACCACGGTCGCCCTTCACGGCGGCCGCGTCTTCAAATCGCGCGGCGATGGCCTGGCCGTGGTATTTCCATCGATGCGGCATGGCCTCGTTGCCGCGATCGCCAGCCAGCGCGCGCTCATTGCCGAGGATTGGACGGAGATCGGCGGCCTCAAGGTCCGGATGGCGCTTCATTGTGGACCGGTCGAGCCGCGGGACGGCGACTTCTTCGGACCGACCTTGCATCGGCTGGCCCGTCTGCTGGAGGTCGGATACGGCGAACAGATCCTGATGTCCGGGGCCGCGCGCGAGGCGCTGGACGGTCCGCTCGACGACGATGTCCAACTGGTGGATCTGGGATCCCACCAGCTGCGCGACCTGATCGAGCCGGCCTGGATCTATCAGGTCTCGACGTCCGGCCTGCCGTCGGATTTCAGCCCGCTCCGCTCGCTCAACCGCGCGCAGCACAACCTGCCGTCCCAACTGACGCCGCTCGTCGGCCGCGAGCAAGCGCTGGCCGAGATCCGGCCCCTGCTCGAACGCGATCGCCTGGTGACGCTGGTCGGACCAGGCGGCATCGGCAAGACGCGCCTCGCCGTGCAGATCGGCGCCGAGATGCAGGAGAGTTTTCCGGACGGGATCTGGCTCGCCGAATTCGCCGCGGTCAACGACGCGAGCCTGTTGCCGAACGTGATCGCCAAACTGTTCGGCATCGCCACCGACGGCAACGCACCGCCGCTCGAAACCGTGCTGCTGGCCCTGCATCGCCGCAAGACGCTGATCATCCTGGACAATTGCGAGCATCTGACCGAGGCCCTGGCGAATTTCGCCGAGATCCTGCTGCGTCGATGCCCGGAAGTCCGCATGCTGTCGACCAGCCGCGAGCGGCTGGGCCTGATCGGCGAGAGCCTATTCCGGGTCGAAAGCCTGACCGTTCCGCCGCGCGGCGAAGTGCCCGACAGTGCCACCGCCGATCGCTGGGCGTCGGTCAGCCTGTTCGCCGACCGGGCACGCGCGGTCGATCGGGACTTCGTCGTCGACGAGGTGACCGTCGGGCCGATCGTCGAGATCTGCCGCCGGCTGGACGGGATTCCCCTTGCGTTGGAACTGGCCGCCGCACGGCTTTCCGTCATGAGCGTCCGCGAGGTTGCAAGCGGCCTGTCCGAACGCTTCCGGATTTCGCCACGCGACGGCCGCGGCTTGCCGGCGCGCCATCGCACCCTGCAGGCGACGATGGATTGGAGCTACGAACTGCTGCTGCCGGAGGAACAGCACGCCTTCCGGCAGGCCGGTGTCTTCTCCGGTTCCTGGACGCTCGATGCCGCCACGGCGGTCCTGGGCGAACCCGGCGCTTCGTCCTGGCAGGTGCTCGACCTCATCGCGGCATTGGTCGACAAGTCGCTGATCGTCGCCGAAAAGGCGGGGCAGGAACGTCGCTTTCATCTGCTTGAAACCATGCGCGCTTATGCACTGGACCGGCTGGAGACACTGAACGAGCGCGGCGAGGCACAGGCCCGTCACGCCACCTATTATCTCGCGCGGATGGCCGCGGCCGAGGCGAATTGGCAGGATGTCCCGACCGAGGCGTGGCTGGGCGCGATCGAGCCGCAACTCGACAATATTCGCGCAGCACTGGACGCAGCCTTCAGTGGACGCATCGATCGGTCGATCGGGCTCGAACTGGCGGCGGCGACGCCGTTGCTCTGGACGGAAGCCTCGCTCCAGCACGAGGGACGACGCTGGCTGGCGCTGGCTGGCGCGCCCGAGGCGGCTTCCGATCATCTGCGGGCCCGGCTCTATCTTGGCCAGGCCCGGCTGGCGCCCTATCGCGACGATACCCAGCGCGTGCCGCTCGCCGAACAGGCCGTCGCCCTGTTCCGCCGGACGGACGACACGGTCGGCCTGGGCGACGCGCTCACCGTCGCCGGCAATGCCATCAAGCGCTTCACCCGCCACGAAGAGGCCGAGCGGCTGCTGCGCGAGGCCTACGCGCTGCTGACCGAGGCCGGGGCCGGAAAGCTGCGCGGCCGCTGCGCCAATTCGCTGGGTCACCTGAAACTGTTCTCGAACGACGTCGCCGCGGCCAAGGCGCTCTATGCCGAGGCGCTGCAGCACGGCGAGGCCCACGGCGACTCCGTGGGTGCGATGAGCGCGCGCTGCAACCTGGCCGAGACGGAGTTCGCGCTAGGTGAATATGCCCGCGCGATCGAGCAATGCCGCGCCTATATCGACTATTGCCGGGCCGAACGCCGCGTCCATCGGCTGGCGAACGGGCTGGCCAATCTCGCGGCCTACCTGTTGACCGTCGACGACCTGATCGAGGCCCGGGCGGCAGCGCGCGAGGCGCTGATCCGCGCTCAGGAAACCCAGTCGAGATTCCTGGTGGTCATCAGCATCGAACATCTGGCCGTCGCCGGCGCCCTGCTGGGCGACCAGCAGATGGCGGCCCGCCTGCTGGGCTTCAGCGATGCGCACTATCGGCGCGAAGGCACCCGCCGCGAACCGACCGAACAGCTGGGCTTCGAACGGCTCGGCACCCTGCTGCGCGCCGTATTCGAACCGGCCGAACTCGATCGCCTGACCGCCGAGGGCGCCGCACTCGACGAGCGGACCGCGATCGACAAGGCCCTGTGCATCTGAAGCCGTTCAGGACCGATGGCGCACGCCGCCGTCGAGCTTGACGGCGCTGGCATCGCCCAGCCGGACGACCGACCCGCCGGTGAGGAAACCCGGGTGGTGGCTGGTACGGTTGAACGCAACCTGACGGTATCAAGCCGCTCGAACGAGGCGTCTCCCGCCCTACGGCGCAAACCCTGGCCTTCGCCTGGAATGCTTCACGCAATGTGAACCACTCGCTGGTAAGCAGGAACGCGTATAGGTGGAACGTCGGCGGAGTGGCCGGCCGTGCAATGTGGAAACGAATGCGCCAAGACCAGGAATGCCCGCCGACCCGATCGACGTCCGAGCGGTCCCTTTGGGATCACTATGTCAGACCCTTTTGGCGATCGATGCTTCTGCTCGTCCTCGTCGCGGTCGGGGCGCAGGCCGACGGAACCACCGCCGGCAGCCATATCCCCCAAGCGCGGCAGCATCGTCTGGCGCAAATCCACCGGACCAGCGACAGCACGCTGGATCACGGCATACGGCACCAGGTTCAATCGGACAATTGGTCGGGCTATGTCGTCTCGTCGGCGAACACCGGCTTGTCATATACGAGTGCACAAGCCACCTGGATCGTGCCCACGGCAACCTTCGCGTCCGGCAGATCCAGGGTCCTCGACCAATATTCGTCGCTCTGGGTCGGCATTGGTGGCGATTGCGTCGATCTCGACTGCGAGATCAGCGACTCGACCCTGATCCAGCTCGGCACCGAACAGGATGTATCGTCCAACGGGAGCAAGGATTACTACGTCTGGTACGAGATGCTGCCGAACGAATCGGTCACGATTCCCCGGACGGTCCGCCCCGGAGACGTGATCACGGCGTCGATCACCTGCATCGCGTCCTGCACGTCCGCCACACAGACCTGGACGATGGCGATGACCGACAGCACCGCGCAATGGAGTTGGTCGCAGAGCTTCGCCTATGCGTCCTCGCGGCTTTCGGCGGATTGGATCGTCGAGGCACCAGCATCGGACGCCAACGACGTCCTGCCGCTGGCCAACTTCGGCACGGCAACGTTCCAGATGGTCAGCGCGAACGGCGTGAACCCGAACCTGTCGCTTTCCACCGATGGGTTCCAGATGACCGACACAGCAGGCGGCCGCTTCGGTGAGAGCGCCAATCCGTCCGCGCCGGTGAATGGCGACGGCTTTTCAGTCTGCTGGGGCTCCCTGCCCAGTTTCACGCCCTGCAGCTACCAGGGCGTGGCCAGTCCGCTGGTCGCCGCGATCCTGCCGTCCAGCCGATCCGTCAAGGTCGGCAACACGGCAACCGCCTTTGCCACGATCATCAACGGCGGCACGTCGGCCGGCAGCGCCTGTTCGATCGCACCGACGACGAGCCTGCTGGCAAACTTCTCCTATCAGGCGACCAACCCCGCCACCAATGCGACGATCGGAACCGCCAATACTCCGATCACGATCGCCGCCGGCGGATCCCAGAGCTTCGTCATTGCCGTGACCCCGACGGCGGCCCTGGCACCCACCGAAGTCGCGTTCAGCTTTTCCTGTGCGAACCTGTCATCGGCGACGAGCATTCTCGATGTGAATACCCTGCTGCTGTCGGCCGCGGCCAGCGCGCCGCCGGACATCGTGGCCCTGGCGGCGACGCCCAGCGGGGACGGAACGCTGGACGTCAGCGGGACCGCCGGTTCCAACGCCTTCGCCGTCGCCACCGTCAATGTCGGCACCGCATCCGCGATCACGGCCAGCGCGTCGGTCGGAACGAGCGGGATCCCGCTCGCGGTCACGCTGTGCCAGACCGATCCGACGACGGGCGCCTGCCTGACGCCGATCGCGGCGAGCGTCAGCACCACGATCGCGGCCGGCGCCACACCGACCTTCGCGATTTTCGCGACCGCCGGCGGCGCCATCCCGTTCCAGCCGGCGGCCAATCGCATCTTCGTTCAGTTCGCCGACGCGTCCGGCGCCGTCCGAGGATTGACCAGCGTGGCGGTCGCGACGCGTTGACGCCAAGGCGGTCCGATCAGATCCAGTCGGTCGGCAGACCGTAGTGGCGGTACATCGTCCGCAACTGCTCGCGGTCGATCGTCATGGACGGATCGTAGGTCGGGCTCGCCTCGATTTCCGCCTTGGTCTTGGCAAAGCTCATGGCCTGTTCGAACCAGTCGATGGCCTCGACCAGGCCCGGGGCGAGCACCACCTTGCGACCGGGCAGCCAGTTGCGCGTCGCGATCTCGATCAGCGGGATCGACCAACGCTCCGGATCGACCAGCAGATCGGCCACGTGGCCGATGTCGCCGTCCGACGCCCGGACGGCATATCCCCTGGTCGTGACGGCGCTGCGCAGATGCTCGTCGCCGGTCAGCGGCTCGAGGTTGCCGAGCGGCAGCGGCAGCAGGGGCATCGTGCCGACGCCGAACGCACCGCCACCGATCCAGTAAGGATCCCATTGGTAATGGCTGAACAGTTGGTGCTCGTATTGGCGGGACACCGGCAGGTCGGTTTCTTCCGGCGGACTGGCCTTCACCTGCTCGCACGTCAGCGGCAGGGTGAAAACCTTCGCGTCGTCCTGCGCCGGCACCAGGCGCGCGGGCGGCAGCAGGACACGGCGTCCCGGCAGCCAGGCGCCCGTGTCGACGACGGCCCATCGGACCGTCCAGGTCGCGTCGTCATAGAGCAGATCGGTGACCGAGCCGATCGCGCCATCGGTCGCCCGGACCGAATGGCCGATGATGAACGATGAATTCCGCAGCATTGGCGTCACCTTTTCCCAATCGATAGCGCGTTTTCCACCGGCGAACCCCTTTATCGCCGGATGTGGCGAAATGACCTATCTCACCAAATACTTACGTTGTACGCGACGGTTTGGTTCCCGATCTGGCGACATGCCACATTACACATTGTTAATCCTGCGAACGGCACGCCGTAATCTTGACTCCCCAGATGATGATGCGAGACACCGACGGCGCAAGCCCTCGGTCGAGCTGGTCGGATTTCCGAGGGATGTGCATGATGGACAAGCAGACGACGATACGGCGGCGCCCGATGACGCGCCTGGCGATGATGCTGGGCCTGTCGACGGCGCTGGCCGTCGGCCCGGTCTCCCTGGCGTTGGCCCAAGGCACCGCACCTCCGCTCAGCCAGGATCAATTGCCCAGCTTCGCGCCCATGGTGGAAAAGATCCTTCCCGCCGTCGTCAATATCTCGGTGGTCGAGAAATCCAATGCCGCGCCGGTCGCGGACGAGGAGCCTGACGACCAGCAGTTCCAGGGCGCGCCGGGCGGCACGCCGTTCGACGACATGCTGCGGCACTTCTTCGAACAGCAGCAGCAGCAGCACGGCCGGCAGGCGCCAGGCCCGCAGCCGCAGATGCTGGCGCTCGGTTCCGGCTTCATCATCGATCCCGCCGGCTATGTCGTCACCAACAACCACGTGGTCGGCGACGCCGCCAAGGTCACGGTCGTGTTCCAGGACGGCAGCGAGCACAAAGCCAAGATCGTCGGCAAGGATGCCAAGACCGATCTGGCGCTGCTGAAGATCGACGCGCCGAAGCCGCTTCCCTATGTGCAGTGGGGCGACAGCGACCATGAGCGGATCGGCGACTGGATCATGGCCGTCGGTAATCCGTTCGGCCTGGGCGGCACCGTGACCAAGGGCATCGTGTCGGCGAAGAGCCGGTCGATCGACGGCTCCAGCTATGTCGACTATCTGCAGATCGATGCGGCGGTGAATCGCGGCAATTCCGGCGGGCCGACCTTCGATCTCGCCGGCCATGTGATCGGCATCAACACGGCGATCTATTCGCCGAACGGCGGCAACGTCGGCATCGCGTTCGACATCCCGTCAGACACCGCCAAGGCCGTGATCGAGCAGATCAAGGCGAACGGCCATGTCGACCGTGGTTTCCTGGGCGTCGAGATCCAGCAGGTGACGCCGGACCTGGCGGCCGCGATCGGCATCGACAAGGACGGGCCGCAGGGCGCCCTGGTCGCCGCCGTCACCCATGCCGGCCCCGCGGCCAAGGCCGGTGTGAAGGTCGGTGACGTGATCCGCCAGGTCAACGGCAAGCCGATCCAGAAGACCCGCGACCTGCCACGGCTCATCGCCGAGACGGCGGCGGGCACGTCCGTCCACCTGAGCGTGCTGCGCCAGGGCAAGCCGGTCGAGATCGATGCCACGGTCGGCCATCTCGACGAGACGAAGGTCGCGGCGGCAGAGGGAGAGGATGGCGACCAGGCGGCGGACACGCCGGCGCTCGGCATGACCCTGTCGTCACTCAATCCGGCGATCCGCAATCGCCTGCATCTGGGGCATGATGCGACCGGTGCCGTCATCACCCATGTGGACAGCGGCAGCGCGGCCGACAGCGTCGGCCTCGAAGGCGGCGACGTGATCGAGCGGGTCGACGGCCGGCCGGTCACGGGGCCGGAGGATGCGAAGACGCTGATCGCCACGGCGGAGAAGACCCCGTCGAAGCCTGTGCTATTGCTGGTGGACCGCCATGGTGCGCAAAGCTTCATCGCATTGCCGCAGACGCCCGACGCCGGCTGAGAAACGAACCAGGGCGGTGTGGCAAGCCGCCCTGGTGTCCAGCTCTAGCCGCGGCGGCGACGCGCGACGCAGAAGCCGATCAAGCCACTGCCGAGCAGGGCCATCGACATCGGTTCCGGCACCGATGCGGTGCCGATCGGATCGACGAAGGCGCGTCACGCGGAGCGTGCGGCGCGGCGGTGTCCCCCCTTTAACGAAGGATCAATCGCCTTCGCGGCCGTTTCGCGAAGTCGTTAGCTGCCGATGGTTCGATCACCTATCGTTTGATGAACAGTGGCGAAACAGAACAACCGGCGGGCTTGCGCAGCGGAGTTGAAGTCCCCGGTCCGGGGGCGTTCAGGTGCCGCACCCGTTCCCTCTCGGCACGTGGTAGCCTCGGCACTCTCGGCGGCGGCACGACGCCGGCCCCGTCCAACCGAAATGGGGAGACATCCAGTGGCCAAAGGTCAGAAACGCAGCACGCGCGAAGTCAAGAAACCGAAGAGCGACAAGAAGAAGGGTGCTACCGTCTCGGTCTCGCCTTTCTCCGAGCCCCCTTCCAAGGCAAAGCCCGTCAAGGAAAAATAGCCGGCGCAGGCGAACGGCGCCTCCTTCAGGAGGCGTCGGCTCCGGCCAAGGCGGCCACCACGGCGGCGCGCACCTCGGCCGGCTGGTGTTCCAGCGCACCAGTGACAGCCTTCAATGTCGCACGCAGTTCGTAGACCTGGTCCAGCAGCGACAGGACCATCGGCACCGTGTCCTCCTGTACGCCCAGACGTCGTCGCAAATCGTAGATCAGCTCGATGCGCGCGACATCGATGCCGTCGAACACCCAGGCCGCCGGCGTATCCGACTCGAGCCTGATCCAGCCTTGTTCGATCCAGGCGGTGAGTTCGACGATCTCCAGATCCGGAAACCGGGTGACGATCGCTTCGAGCTTCATCATGGCACCTCCATCGCCGATCGCGGGTCGACCGGATGCTGCGGCTGCCAGGTCGCCAGGAAGGCTTCCAACTCGGGCTCCGCGGCCGTCGGGATCACGACCCGCAGGTCGACGAACTGATGGCCGCCGGCGATGCCGCGCCCCTTCAGCCGCATCCGCGTCCCGCTGTTCGAGCGCGGCTGGATGGTCAGCGTGACCGGCCCCTCGATCGTCGGCACGCGGATCTTGGCGCCCATCACGGCCTCCTGCACCGTCACCGGGAGGTCGATGATCACGTCGTTGCCGTCGCGCCGGAAAAACGGGTGCGGCATGACGCTGATCTCGATCAGCGCATCGCCGGCAGCACCGCCCGACGGCGACGCCTGCCCCTTGCCCTTGAGGCGCAGCACCTGTCCGTCCTTGAGGCCGGCCGGGATGGTCACGTCGAGCGTGGCGCCATCAGGCAGGGTCAGCCGTTTGACCGTACCCTTGGCCGCGTCGACGAAATCGACAGAAAGCGTATAATGCATGTCCGCGCCCCGCATGGCGAAACCACCTCGGGGCCGACGGCCGAAGGCATTGCGTAGAAGAGATTCCAGATCCTCGTCGCCGAATGCCGGCCCCGATTGATATTTCCCGCTGCCGGGCCGATCGCCGAAATCGCGATAGAAATTGCGCGCCGCACCCTGCTCGGTGCCCTCGGCATCGATCTCGCCGCGGTCGAAACGCCCGCGCTTTTCCGGATCGGACAGCAGCGTGTAGGCAGCGGAGATGTCCTTGAACGTCGCCTCGGCCTCGGGCTTGTCCGGATTCAGATCCGGGTGATGAAGCTTGGCCAGCTTGCGATAGGCCTTCTGTATCGCCTTATCGTCGGCGCCACGTTCGACGCCGAGCAGTTTATAGGGATCTTTCATGCAGGCACGACCTCGCTGTGTATCCCCGTCCCGTCGCCTGTTCTAGCACCTCCCGATCACGGCGCCAAAACGCCAAGGTCATTCATCGGGTGCGAAAGACGCGGCGTCGAACGCCCGGCCGATCTCGTCGCGCATCCATTGGTTCGCTGGATCCTTGTCGGTCGAGACGTGCCAATAGAGGTGGACGTCGATCGGCGCCATGTCGATCGGCAGCGGCAGGATCCGGTTGTCGAACTGGCGGCTGCACAGGCGCGCGTCATATTCCGGCATGGTCAGCAGCAGGTCGGTTTCGCTGACGACCCGGCAGGCAGCGAAATAATATTGGCCGCGCAGGCGGATGCGGCGCTTCAGGCCGCGCCGGGCCAGTTCCGCGTCGATCGCCCCGGCCCCGCGCCGGCGCGAGGTCACGAGCACATGGGACTGGTCCAGATAGGTCGCGAGGTCGAGGGCGATCCCGATCGCCGGATGATCGCGCCGGGCAACCACGACGAGCCGGTCCTCCGCCACCCGGCGATGCAGTACGTCCCCCGATAGCGGCAGCACCACGTCCAGCGCCAGATCGAGCGTGCCGTCGGCCAGGCGCGCTTCGAGCTGCCGGCGTTCGATCGGCATGGCTGTCACGTCGATGAACGGAGCCCGGGCGACCAGCCGGCCCATCAAGCCCGGCAGCACGGTCGCTTCCAGGCTTTCATGGACACCCAAGGCCATCTGCTTGTGCGCTTCGGCCGGATCGAACCGGCTGGTCTCGGTCACCGTCGCCTCCAGCGTGCGCAGGGCGCGGCGCACCGGCTCAACGATGCTGCGCGCCACCGGCGTCGGGATCATCGCATGCCCCTGGCGCACGAACAGCGGGTCGTCGAACAGCGTGCGCAGCCGGCTCAGCGCGTGGCTGATCGCCGGCTGGGTCAGGTGCAACCGCTCCGACGCGCGCGTGACGCCGCCCTCGCGATAGATCGCGTCGAACACGACGAACAGGTTGAGATCGATCTTCGGTATATGAACCATATCGATGGATCTTCATCAAAATCATGCATTTGATCGATCCTAGCCACAGCCCTATCCTGCCCGCAACATATCGGGAGGCGGCGTTTGGGCGAAATCCATCTGGTCCGCCATGGGCAGGCGTCGTTCGGCGCGGAAGACTACGACGCGCTGTCGACCGTCGGCCATAGCCAGGCCGGCATCCTCGGTCGCTGGCATGCGACCGGAGCCGCCACCTTCGATCTTGTCGCCCTCGGCGGCCTGAAGCGCCACCGCCAGACGGCCGACGCCTGGGCGACCGAATTCCCGGGAGCACCCGCGCCGGCCGGCTGGATCGTCGACCGCGGCTTCGATGAATACGATCATCGCGAGATGCTGTTGCGCGCCCATCCGGAGGCTGGCGACCTCGCCGGCCTGCAGCGCTGGCTGTCGGAGGCAGCAGCTTCGCGCCGGGCGTTCCAGGAGCTGTTCAGCGCAGCGATGGCGCGCTGGATAAGCGGCCGGCACGATGGGGATTACCTGGAATCCTGGGCGGCGTTCCGCAAGCGCTGCATCAGCGCGCTGGAGGGGCTGGTCGCACGCGCCGGTCCCTCGCGCCGCCTGATCGTCTTCACGTCCGGCGGGCCAATTGCCGCCATCTGCCAGCATCTGCTGGACGTGCCGCCGCCGCAGGTCGCCTCACTCAGCTGGTCGCTGATGAACGGCGCCGTCACCAAGCTGCTCTACCAGCCGGGTCGGCTCAGCCTCAGCACGCTCAATAACCACAGCCATCTCGAACGGGAAGGCGATCCCGCCCTCCTCACCTATCGCTAAGGATGCCGCCATGAGCTTCGAGCCCAATGCCAAGACCAGGGACCTGATGCAGCGCATCGATGCGTTCATGCAGGCCCATGTCTTCCCGAACGAGGTCCGCTTTGCCGAGGAGGTCGCCGAAGGCGATCGCTGGCAGCCGGTCGCCCTGATCGAAGAGCTGAAGGAGCAGGCGCAGGCCGAGGGGCTGTGGAACCTGTTCCTGCCCGGATCGAACCTGGGCGCGGGCCTGACCAACCTCGAATATGCGCCGCTGTGCGAGTTGATGGGCCGCGTCGGCTGGGCGCCGGAGGTGTTCAACTGCTCGGCGCCCGACACCGGCAACATGGAAGTGCTGGTCCGGTACGGCACCGAGGAACATAAGCGCACGTGGCTGGAGCCGCTGCTTGCCGGCAAGATCCGGTCCTGCTTCGCCATGACCGAGCCGGCGGTCGCCTCGTCGGACGCGACCAACATCGAAAGCTCGATCCAGCGCGACGGCGACCACTACGTCATCAACGGCCGCAAATGGTGGTCGTCGGGCGCCAACGACCCGCGCTGCAAGCTGTTCATCTTCATGGGCAAGACCGATCCGGACAATCCGGACCGGCACAGCCAGCAATCCATGGTCATCGTGCCGCGCGAGACGGCCGGCGTGACGATCCTGCGCCACCTGCCGGTGTTCGGCTATGACGACGCGCCGCACGGCCATGGCGAGGTGCTGTTCGAGAACGTGCGCGTGCCGGTAACGAACATCCTGCTGGGCGAAGGCCGCGGCTTCGAGATCGCGCAGGGTCGCCTGGGGCCCGGCCGCATCCACCATTGCATGCGCCTGATCGGTTTGGCCGAGCGCGCGTTGGAGAAGATGTGCCGGCGCGTGAAAAGCCGCGTCACGTTCGGCCGGCCGGTGGCGGAGCAGACCGTGACCCTGGAACGCATCGCCGACGCCCGCATCATGATCGACCAGACCCGTCTCCTGGTGCTGAACGCCGCTCACATGATGGATACGGTCGGCAACAAGGTGGCGGCCAAGGAGATCGCCATGATCAAGGTCGCGGCCCCGATCATGGCGTGCCAGGTGATCGACTGGGCGATCCAGGCCCATGGTGGCGGCGGCGTATCCGAGGATTTCGGCCTGGCCCGGGCCTATGCCAATGCCCGCACCCTGCGGCTGGCCGACGGCCCCGATGAGGTGCACCGCAACCAGATCGGCCGGATGGAACTGAAGCGCTATTCCTGAGCGACCGGGCGCTGCGGGCGCCGGAGAGGGCCATCCCAAAAAAACTCTCTCCGGCCGTGTCGGCACGGCGAGCGTCGCTTCGTCCTTGGGGCATGCCATCGCGCCAGGGAGGATTCGCCATGACATCGGATACTCAATCGATCACTCCATCGAAAATCTCGCGCTGGGCCGGACGGACCCTGACCGGCCTCGTCATGCTGTTCATGGCGTTCGATTGCATCGGCAAGCTCATCCAGCTCGAGCCCGTGGTGCAATCGCTTGCCGCCCTGGGGCTTCCGAACGGCATCGCCCATGGTCTCGGCGCCATCGAAGTGATCGCTGCCTTTCTCTGCGCGGTCCCGAAACCGCGGTCCTGGACACGGCCGTGCTGAACCTCCCACCGCAAGGAGCGCAAGAAAATTCGCCCCCCGCCGTCGGCTTCCCGGTAGCCCGTTCGTCCTATGGGCGATGCCGCATCGAACGCGGCATCCAATTGGGAGCACAGAACATGAATTCAGTCGCACAGCCTGCCGGAACGTCGAACGCCATGCGCTGGATCGGGCGCATCCTGACCGGTCTGGTCGTGCTCTTCATGGGGTTCGACAGCATCATCAAGATCATCAAGATCGATCCGGTGGTGCAGTCGCTAGCCGCCCTCGGCTTCCCCGACAGCGTGGCGCGCGGCATCGGTGCGCTCGAGGTCGTCATCACCCTGCTTTACCTGTTCCCCCGCACGGCGGTGCTGGGCGCCGTCCTGCTGACCGGCGTGATGGGCGGCGGGATCGCCAGCCATCTGCGCGTGGGCGATCCGGTGTTCTCCCACCTGCTGTTCGGCGTCTATCTGGGCGTGCTCGCCTGGGGCGGCCTGTGGCTGCGCGACCCGGCCCTGCGGGCGCTGATGCCGGTGCGTCGCCGGTCGTAGTGCCCGCCGGGGGGACTGCCTGGCTCTCGCATTGTTTTTGCGCCCGCGCCCTTACCTGCCCGCGGAAGTTTGGCTAGGCTGTCCGGACCGACGGCGGAAATGGCGGATGTTCTCATGACCACGCGCAAAACCATCATCACCTGTGCCGTGACCGGCGCCATCCACACCCCGTCCATGTCGCCCCACCTGCCGATCACGCAGCAACAGATCGCCGATGCGGCGATCCAGGCCGCCGAAGCCGGCGCCGCGATCCTGCATCTGCACGCGCGCGATCCGCAGACCGGCAGGCCGGACCAGTCGCTCGAGGCTTTCGCGCCGATCCTGCGGGCCGTCAAGCAGCAGTCCAATTGCGTGATCAACATCACGACCGGCGGGGCCCCGACCATGCTGGTGGAAGAGCGGGTCCGGCCGGCTGCGCATTACCAGCCGGAGGTCGCTTCGCTCAACATGGGCTCGATGAACTTCGGCCTCTATCCCATGCTGAACCGGTTCAAGGAGTTCGAGCATGATTGGGAGCGACCGTATCTCGAAGGCTCCAGGGAGCGCATCTTCAAGAATACCTTTGCCGACATCGAATATATCCTGGAGACCTGCGCCGAAGGCGGCACCCGGTTCGAGATCGAGTGCTACGATATCGGCCATCTCTATACGCTGGCCCATTTCGCGGATCGCGGCGTGATCAAGCCGCCGTTCTTCGTGCAGAGCGTGTTCGGCATCCTGGGCGGGATCGGCGCCCATCCCGAAGATGTCGCACACATGAAACGCACGGCCGACCGGCTGTTCGGCGACCGGTATCACTGGTCGGTGCTGGGTGCCGGCAAGAACCAGCTCGCCATCGCGGCGATGGCCGCAGCCATGGGCGGCAACGTGCGCGTCGGCCTGGAAGATTCCTTGTGGATCGGTGCCGGCAAGCTCGCGCAATCCAACGCGCAGCAGGTGCGCGCCGTGCGGCAGATCATCGAAGGGCTGGGCCAGGAAATCGCCACGCCGGACGAGGCACGGGAAATCCTGGGGCTGAAGGGCGGCGACCGGGTGAATTTCTAGCGCGCCGACGCTCGTCTTCGCCGGCGCTCCGGACCGATGATGGGTTGGTCCCGGATCGATTTCCTGCAATCATCGGGCTTCGGCGACGCCTCCTTGCGGCCGAGCGGATTTCAAACCGGAGAACCACCCCCTATGAAACTGCGACAGCCCGAAACGGCCGCGCCCGCGGACAGCGCGGCGCGGATGCAGGTGGCCCCGGTGATCTGCTATCCCGTCGACACGCTGCCGATCCCCGATCTGGACGGCTATCGGGCGGCCCGTGACGGCTGGACCAAGGTTTCGGAGGTGCTGGTGCCGCCGCGCGACGCCGCGAGCTTCACCGTCCCGGCCGGTCATTTCTTCCGGATCGTCAGCGTCGAGGGTCCGCAGGTCGGCGACCTCGACCTGTGGAACGCGAACGACACCGGGGAGCGCTTCTTTTCCGGCAAGACCAGGGCGCTGCACGGCACTCATCTGTCGACCGGCGACCGGCTGTGGTCCAACCTGCCCTATCTGCGGCCGATCGCGACCATCACCCAGGACACGCTCGATTGGTATGGATTCGATGCGTGGGGCGGCGCGGTTCATGACGTGATCGGCACGCGCTGCGATCCCTATACGAACATGCTGTTGAACGGCAGCGAATATCATCACTGCTGCCACTCGAACCTGACGCGGGCCTTCGCCGATGCCGTCGACAGCGGGCTCGGCGCGGCCGAGCTACAGGTTCACGACGTGCTGAACGTGTTCATGTGCACCGGGTTCACCCGGGACACCGGCCAGTATTTCATGAAGACGACGCCGGTCCGTCCTGGCGATTTCCTCGAGTTCTTCGCCGAGATCGACTTGCTGGGGGCGCTGTCGGCCTGCCCCGGCGGTGATTGCGGCTCCAAGCATTCGAGCGACGTCGCGGTCTGCCATCCTCTGCTCGTCGAGATCTATCGTCCGCGCACCGCCCCCGTGGGTTGGCAACCGCCCGCGCGCAACGGCTATTCCGGCAGTCACGGCCGCTGACCGAAAATCACGGTGCGGGAGCGTTTCATGGCCTGCGCCGGCGATCCTGCGGGCGGCGCGGTGCCGCGCCTCGATCGCTTCGGGGAGGCCCTTCAGATCGAAGAGGAAGCCGAGGCCGACAGCACTGACACCGTCTCATTTCGCCGCTCGGCGAAGACGCGGGGCTGCTGCGAAGTCAGGTTCGAGACCTTCCTCTGGCCCCATTGAGCATCCTCTGCTTGCCATTGAGAATATGGGTTTCGAGGGCCGCTCCCGCCCTTTCGGGGTCGCCGTCGACGATCGCATTCAGGATCAGCGTGTGTTCGTTGTTGGAAATGCGCAGTTGGGCCTCGCCCAACAATCCGTCGCGGATGTAGAGCTGCATCTCGTTCCGCACCGCAACGTCCATCTCCTCCAGACGCGCGTTCCCGGCAAACTCCATGATCGCCGCATGGAATCGAAGGTTGAGACGGTGAAACTCCGCAGTCGATCCGATCGATACCGCGGCAGTCAACTGATCGGACAACTCGCGTAGAGCTTGAAGCTGCGAACCGCTGGCGCGGGCGGCGAGCAGTCGTCCTGCCGTTCTGCCGAGCCCGGCCCGCACATCGAAGAGCTCCAGCGCGTCCGCCAGATCCAACTTGCGCACGAGCGCGCCCCGGTTCGGAGCCACACTCACCAACCGGGCCTGTTCCAGCGCGCGGATCGCCTCCCGGATCGGGCCGCGACTGACTTGAAAACGCTCGCTCAGCGCGAGCTCGTTCAACCGTTCGCCCGGCTGGATGGCGCCCGACAGGATCAGTTCCTCGAGCGTCGCCCGGATGTTTTCCGTCACGGAAAGCGGCCGTGGAACGGTGTCGGACGGACGGGTGGTCTCAGACATCGCATCCTCATGTTGACAATATTATATATTTTGTAGGACAATCCATCATCGATTGATTGCACCTATTGAATACGATGTTGCCAGGGAACGGGCCTGATGATCAGCGAATTCCACATCGATATAGGCGAAGCCGAACTCGCGGCTCTCCGGCGCAGGCTCGTCGACGTTCGTTGG
The DNA here is from genome assembly GCF_035943795.1 of Aliidongia sp. Lineage (NCBI taxonomy): Bacteria > Pseudomonadati > Pseudomonadota > Alphaproteobacteria > Rhodospirillales > Dongiaceae > Aliidongia > Aliidongia sp. Next base: position 44,456 of record NZ_DASZBY010000006.1, read on the forward strand.
CCCGACCGCCTGGACGGAGCTCGTTGGGAATTCGGCACCGACCTCGAATTCCTGCAGGAACTGCATGCCTACTGGCTGGAGGCCTACGACTGGCGCCGCGAGGAGCAGCGTCTCAACAGCCTGTCCCATCACAAATTCCTCCGAAACGGATCCAGCGTTCATTTCATCCACCAGGTCGGCAAGGGCCTCAATCCGCTGCCGCTCATCATGACGCACGGCTGGCCCGGCAGCTTCGTCGAAATGCAGAAAATCATCCCGCTGCTGACCGACCCCGGCGCCCATGGCGGCGACCCGGCAGACGCCTTCTCGCTCGTGGTGCCGTCGATCCCCGGCCACGGCTTTTCGGATCGGCCGACGAAGCCGGGCACGAACGTGTTCGCCGTGGCCGACATCTGGGCCGATCTGATGACGGCGCTCGGCTACGATCGCTTCGGGGCTCAGGGCGGGGATTGGGGGTCGTGGATCAGCTCCGCACTGGGCCTGCGGCACGCCGATCGGCTTATCGGCCTTCACCTCAACTACGTCTCCACCGGCTTCCGCCCCGACCTCAATCCCGGCACGCCCCCGCTCGCCGAGGAAGAGGTTGCATATCTCGACCGTGTCGCCAAATGGCGCGAGGCGGAAGGTGCCTATATCGCCATCCAGGGAACCAAGCCGCAGACGCTGGCCTATGGATTGACCGACTCGCCGATCGGGCTAGCCGCATGGCTCATCGAGAAATTTCAGGGCTGGAGCGACTCCAAGCAGCGGCCGGACGAAACCCTCACCCAGGACGAACTACTGACCAACGTCATGATCCATTGGCTCACCAACACGGTCCATTCCTCGTTCCGCTTTTATAGCGAGGCGCGCGCTTGCCCGCTTCACCTGCAGCCGGGGCAGCGCATCCTGCCGCCATGCGGGATCGTCCGGTTGCCGCGCGAGCTGCCCATGCCGCCGCGCCGGTGGGTCGAACGGGCCTTCAACCTCACGCATTGGACCACGCTGCCGCGTGGTGGTCATTTTGCCGCCATGGAGGCGCCTGAACTGCTGGCGGAGGATATCCGGGCCTTCTTTCGGCCGCTTCGGGCCGCCGCCGGCAACCGTTTCTCCTGATGCCCGCGAAACGGGACCTACGGAGCGCACCCGCCGCCGAGGTCACACCGCAACGCGAGGGATCGCCGGCCGGCGGGGCACTCCGTTTTCTCAGCGCCACCGAGGTGCGAACGCTCATGCGGCGAAAGCAGCTTTCGGCCACCGAGTATTTGACCGAGTTGCTCGACGCGATCGCTGCCGAAAACGCCACTTTGCATGCGTTCATCGACGTTTATCGCGCTGACGCGCTCGGCGCTGCGCGTGATGCCGACGAGCGCGTGGCCCGCGGCATCCCCTGCGGCCCGCTGCAAGGCCTGCCGTTCGCCGTCAAGGACTTGATCGACGTGCAAGGGCAGCCCACGACCGCACAATCGCGCCTGCTGCTGGATAATATCGCCAGGCGGGATGCGACGGTCGTCCGCCGGATGCGCGACGCTGGAGCGATCCTGGTCGGGAAGCTGGCGCTGGAAGAGTTTGGCATCGGCTCGCCTGCCGACCTGCTGCCCTGGCCGCCTGCACTCAATCCCTGGGATATCGGGCGGACGCCGGGCGGCTCGTCCAGCGGTTGCGGGGTTGCCCTTGCGGCTGGGCAAATTCCTTTGGCGATCGGCACCGATACAGCGGGCTCGGTCCGAAACCCCGCCGCGATGTGCGGGGTGATCGGCCTCAAGCCGAGCTACGACCTGATCAGCCGCCGCGGCGTTTTCCCCCTGTCCCCATCCTTGGACCATGTCGGCGTGATGGCTCGGAGTGCCGAAGATTGCTCGCTGCTCCTCGACGCCGTGCGGCGTCGACCGCGCCGGCCGGACCCGATCTCCTTTGGGGCGGAGGACAGCAGGCCGCTTCACGGATTGCGTCTCGGCATGCTGACGCAGTTCTACGAGCGCGATCTACCGGCGGACGACGCCACGCGGGCGGCCCTCGCTACCGCCGCGGACCTGCTTTCCGGGCTGGGGGCGCATCTCGAAGAGGTCGAAACCACCGACCTCCAATCCTACCGGCGATGTGGGGCGGTGATTTTGCAGTGGGAGGCGTTCCAGATCCACCGCCGAACCCTGTCCCGGTCGCCCGAGCACTACGGCGCCCGCTGCCGGGAGGAGCTTCTCAAGGGAGCGACGATCCAGGCCGCAGACTATCGGGAGGCACAACGGCACCGGCGGTCCCTTTCCCTCGACATCGACCGATTGCTGGAAACCTCGGATCTGCTGATGACGGGCGTGTCGCCGGAGCCGGCCTTTCGCATGGATGACGCGGATGGCCCGACGCGATCGGGCAACGGCATGCGCATCGTGTTCAATGTGACCGGCCATCCGGCTCTTTCGTTCTGTGTTGGCTTTTCGGAGCAAGGGCTGCCGATCGGCGGCCAGCTGGTCGGACGCCGCCATCAGGAATCGACCTTGCTGACCGTTGCCGCCGCTTATCAGCGGGCGACCGGCTGGCATCGACGGCAACCTGCCTTCTCCACCGAACATCCCCAGCATTCATGAAGGACAGGAGCACATCATGGACGACGTGCCGCATGGCCTATCCCTCTCCCAGATCGACAGCTTGAAGAGACTTGGCGCCGCGACCATCCACGAAGCCCAGGGGCAGACCGGCGCGCTCACTTGCGCGATCAAGCCGATCGACCCGGACATGTGCCTCGTCGGGACGGCGCTCACCGTCGACGTGGTTCCGGGTGACAACCTGGTCATTCATCACGCCCTGACCAGGGCGCAAGCCGGCGACGTTCTCGTGGTCGACGCCAAGGGGTTCGTCGAGGCGGGACCTTGGGGAGACATCCTGACCACCGCCGCGAAACAGGCCGGCATCGTCGGCCTTGTCATCGACGGCGCGGTTCGCGATGCGAATGTGATCATCAAGATGGGATTCCCCGTGTTCGCCCGGGGGCTGTCGATCAGGGGCACGCAGAAGAACCAGCCGGGCCGCATCAATGTGCCGATCATCTGCGGCGGCGTCCGGATCGAGCCGGGTGACATCATCGTCGGTGACCGTGACGGCGTCGTCGCCGTGTCTCGGGCGCGCCTGGACGACATGCTGACCGCTGCCACGAAACGTGAGGCCGTGGAGATGTCGTTCCGCCGGGAACTCGAAAGCGGCAAGACTACGGTCGAACTGCTCAATCTCCAACCTGTGATCGCCCGGCTTGGAATGAGCTAGGCGCCGGTTACCCCTCGTGCGGCGGATCCGCCGTTTCCGGTGCTGCGGAAACGAGACCCGCCTCGCTGCCGCCACGACAGAGCAGCACGAGCCAGTTCCATGACCAGGGAGTTCTCCACGATGTGGAAAAATCTAACGTTGCTGGCGGCCGTCAGCGTCCTGGCCCTGACGGCCGGCGTCGCGAAGGCCGATATCCAGATCGCCGCTGTCGGCCCGATCACCGGATCCGACGCAGCCTTCGGCGAGCAGCTGAAGAAGGGCGCCGAGCAAGCGGTCGCCGACATCAACGCCAAGGGCGGCGTGCTGGGCCAGAAGCTGGTGCTGACGGTCGGCGACGACGCGTGCGATCCGAAGCAGGCGGTTGCCGTCG
>NZ_DASZBY010000007.1:0-22786 GCF_035943795.1 Aliidongia sp.
CCTGCCCCCCCTCTTCTCGTGGTCAACCGAATTCCCGGAATTTTGCGAGACCTGGGTCAGGACGAAGCGATCTTGGCACCAGCTTTGGAACAGATGATTTCCAGTTTGCTTGCGGACCGCTTAACTGAGGCTCCAGCAAACATGCCGGTTCTTGATGATGCGTTAGAGTTGAATCCTCTATTTGTAGCCAAGCTAGGCGAAGTTACTGATCTTCATGTACCCGCTCGCAGATGGGAGGGTTTCTCTGAGCAGCTCGAAAGTTCAGGCTTCCTTCGACGCTTGCAACCCCAACTAAACACGTGGTTGGATGCCGTTCTTGGCGACAAAAACACGGCTCCTGTCGAAGCTCCTCAATCAAGAGAGAACTCGCAGACCAACGAGAGTAGGCGCAAAGCACTCGCTGATTTTGCAGCACGTCTGGTGTCAGCCGAGACGGCCGATCGGCCGATAGAGAACCCACTGATCACAAGCCCGATGAGGGCTTTAGCGATGGAAAATACGCAAGTCCCAATTGTAATCGTCGAAGGAGCGAAGGGAACAGGCAAGACTTTGACCGCCCGCTACGTTCTGTCCCGAAGGACTTGGGATGGCGTCGCTAAAGGCGTCGGCATTACGTCCTCTAAGACCGATGCGACTTTGCTGCCGGTCTTAGGGTCGATCCAAACCAGTGACACGTTCCGACAGGAAATCGATGACGCACGGGCCCGAGTTTCAGCGGAAGTTGGCGCAGGTGCGCCTCAGTCTGTAAGCAATACCCGCGCGGTTCTCCGAGAGAAACTGTCGACGAATTTGAGTGAAAAGGATTGGACGGACCTGTGGCTCGACGCGATCGCGTGGTCCGCCGGTTTCTCTCCAGGCGAAGGCGGGAGTGGGCAAAGACTTCTTGATAACCTGAGGGCTTCAGGACGGCGGTTAGTGTGTTTGGTCGAAGGCATCGAGGAACTTTACGATTCAGCAAAAGACCAGCATGTGCCACCTATGCTCAGGGCGATTCTTATCGATCTTCCACTTCGGCTTAGAAGCGAACCGGGGCGCCCGCTGGGGCTTATTGTTTTTGCACGACGAGACAGCGTCAACGCAGGAGTAGCTCAAAATCGGAGCCAATTCCGCGCACAATATCGCGATTTTGCGCTCACTTGGACTGAAGCAGATGTTTTGGAACTAGCCGCATGGATCACGACTGAGTCGGGTGCTCTAACGGTTTGGGATCGAGCGTTCTCCGATCTAAGTCAGCCGGAAAAGGAACGTCGACTCATTCCGCTATGGGGCCGGAAGCTAGGTCCGGATGAGCAGCCAGGACAGCGACGAGTGAAAGAAGCATATACGGCGGGGTGGGTTATCGCTGCATTATCTGATCTTCAAGGCAGGCTCGTAGCGCGCGATCTGGTTCGCTTTCTTCAAAATGCCGCTGAGGGGGCCGCGCTATCAGACGAGCGGGATACCTACGGTTCTAGGCTATTGCCGCCGGGCTCTCTCAAGTCCGCCATCGGCCCTACCAGTAAGCAGAAGGTAGCTGAGACTGAGGAAGAAATCGCCGAACTTGCAAATGTCTTCGCCAAATTTCGCGCTAAAATTAATAGTGTTAGAGCTCCTATCGACCAAGAAGCTTTGGACGAACTCGGACTGGATTTGAATGATATCGAGCTGTTGCAGCTTCACGGCATAATCTTAGGAGACTCGCCGCCATATGAGGTGCCCGAGTTATTCCGCATGGGATTGGGGCTTCGACACGCGGGAGCCCGCCACTCGGTCCTCGGTACAAAGCGGCGAGCCAGGCAGCGACAAAAAGAACAAAGCTGATCGACGGCCGAACGGGAGCGCCCTCCTAAGCCGCCATTTCCCCCCGCTCGTCGATCAGGTCGACGATGTCGGCGATAATGCGGGTCAGGTCGTAGTCTTTGGGCGTATAGACCCGCGCGACGCCGGCGGCCTTCAAGGCGGCCGCGTCTTCGGGCGGGATGATGCCGCCGACCACGACCGGGATGTCGTCGATGCCGGCGGCCGTCATGCCGCGCATGACCTCGCCGACCAGCGCCACATGGCTGCCGGACAGGATCGAGAGGCCGACGACATGGACGCTTTCCTCCAAGGCGGCATTGACGATCTGGGCCGGGGTCAGGCGGATGCCCTCGTAGACGACCTCGAAGCCCGCGTCGCGCGCCTTCAGGGCGATCTGTTCGGCGCCATTGGAATGGCCGTCCAAGCCCGGCTTGCCGACCAGCATCTTCAAGCGCCGGCCGACCCGGGCCGAGACGGCGGTGACCCGCTCGCGCACCGGCCTGAGCGCGTCCTTGGGGCTGAGCGTGGTACCGGTCGAGGAGGCCGCGGCGACGCCGGTCGCGGCACGGTACTCCCCGAACACCTGGCGTAAGGCTTCGGCCCATTCGCCGGTCGTGACCCCGGCCCGCGCCGCCGCGATCGACGGTTCCATGATGTTGGCGCCTTGGGATGCCGCCTGGCGCAGGCCCTCGATCGCGGTCGCCACCGCCTGGCCGTCGCGGGCCCGCCGCCAGGCGGCGAGCCGTTCGACCTGCTGGGCTTCGACCCCGGCCTCCACCGTCAGGATACCGGCCTCGCCCTCGGCGGTCAGCGGCGACGGTGCGCTCTCGGTGAAGCGGTTGACGCCGATCACGCTCTGCTCGCCGCGCTCGATCGCCCCCAGGCGCTTGGCGTTCGATTCGACGAGGCGTTGTTTCATGTAGCCGCTCTCGATCGCGGCGACGGCCCCGCCCATGGCCTGCAGCCGGTCGAACTCGGCCATGGCCTCGGCCGCCAGTTCCGCGACCTTGGCCGCCACGACCGGCGAGCCGTCGAACAGGTCGCCATATTCCAGGAGGTCGGTCTCATAGGCGACGATCTGCTGCAGGCGCAGGCTCCATTGCTGGTCCCACGGCCGGGGCAGGCCCAGCGCCTCGTTCCAGGCCGGCAATTGCACGGCGCGGGCACGCGCGTCTTTCGACAGCACGACCGCCAGCATTTCGAGCAGGATGCGGTAGACGTTGTTCTCAGGCTGCTGTTCGGTGAGGCCGAGCGAATTGACCTGCACGCCATAGCGGAAGCGGCGGAAGCGCTCGTCGGCGATGCCGTAGCGGTCGAAGGTCAGCTTATCCCACAGCTCGACGAACGCGCGCATCTTGCACATCTCGGTCACGAACCGGATGCCGGCATTGACGAAGAAGCTGATGCGGCCGACGACCTGGCCGAACTCGGCCTCGGGCACCTGGCCGCCGGCCTTGACCGCGTCGAGCACGGCCGCCGCGTTCGCCAGCGCATAGGCCAGTTCCTGGACCGGCGTCGCCCCCGCCTCCTGCAGATGGTAGGAGCAGACGTTCATCGGGTTCCATTTCGGCAGTTCCCGATAGGTGAATGCAATGACATCCCCGGTCAGGCGCAGGCTGGGTCCCGGTGGAAAGATATAGGTGCCGCGCGACAGGTATTCTTTCAGGATGTCGTTCTGGGTCGTACCCTGCAGGGCGGCCCGGGACGCTCCTTGCTCCTCGGCGCAGGCGATGTAGAGCGCCAGCAGCCAGGGCGCCGTCGCGTTGATCGTCATCGATGTGTTCATGCGGTCGAGCGGGATGCCGTCGAACAGGGCGCGCATGTCGCCCAGATGGCCGATCGGCACGCCGACCTTGCCGACTTCGCCGCGCGCCAGCACGTGGTCGGAATCATAGCCGGTCTGGGTCGGCAGGTCGAACGCGACCGAAAGGCCGGTCTGGCCGCGTTGCAGATTCGTGCGGTAGAGCGCGTTCGATGCATCTGCCGAGGAATGGCCGGAATAGGTGCGGATCAGCCAGGGCTGCTCCCGGTACGGGTCGTTCGATCCGCGCTTGTCGTCGCTCATCCAGGCCTCCCAAACCCCATTCCAACCCATTGCGACGACGCGATTTTCGCCTTATCACCAGACTGCTATCTAGTGATCTGCGCCGCAATTTTCAGAAAAAGCGCAATTTTAGAAATAAAATATCACTCCACTGGAACCATGAGTAATATTCCGTCGTTTTGTGCATTGCAAACAGATTTCGGTCCGGGCAGGATGCGATGCAATAGGGCCTGCGATACGGCTCTATCGCAAGAGAAAACGATCCGCCGCCCGACGGGCTGCGGCAAGGTTGAGGAACCGGGAGAAGAGCGATGAGCGGCACGGCCGAAGTCATCAAGCTGCACAATGATGGGTCTGAAAATGGCGTATCGGCGCAACCAGTGACAAAAGATCTGTACGAAGTCGGCGAGATTCCGCCGCTGGGTCACGTGCCGGAGCGCATGTATGCCTGGGCGATCCGCCGCGAGCGCCATGGCGAACCGGAAAGCGCCATGCAGGTCGAGGTCGTGGCGACACCGGCCATCGGCCAGGACGAGGTGCTGGTCATGGTCATGGCCGCCGGCGTCAATTACAACGGCGTCTGGGCGGCGCTGGGCAAGCCGATCTCGCCGTTCGACGTGCACAAGGCCGAGTTCCACGTGGCCGGTTCCGACTGCTCGGGCGTGGTCTGGGCGGTGGGCTCCAAGGTCAAGCGCTGGAAGGTCGGCGACGAGGTCGTGGTCCATTGCAACCAGGATGACGGCGACGACGAGGAGTGCAACGGCGGCGACCCGATGAACTCGCCCAGCCAGCGCATCTGGGGCTATGAGACGCCGGACGGCTCGTTCGCGCAATTCGCGCGGGTCCAGGGCCGGCAGCTGATGGAGCGGCCGCGCCACCTGACCTGGGAAGAGAGCGGCTGCTACGTGCTGACGCTCGCGACCGCCTATCGCATGCTGTTCGGCCATCGCCCGCACATCCTGCGTCCCGGCGACCATGTGCTGGTCTGGGGGGCGGCCGGCGGCCTAGGGTCCATGGCGATCCAGCTGATCGCGACGGCCGGCGCCAACCCGATCGCGGTCATCTCGGAAGAGGACAAGCGCGATTTCGTGCTGCAGCTGGGCGCCAAGGGCGTCATCAACCGCAAGAATTTCGATTGCTGGGGCCAGTGCCCCGACATCGACGACCAGGCCGGCTATGCCGAATACATGAAGAAATGCCGCGCGTTCGGCAAGGCGATCTGGGACATCACCGGCAAGGGCAACGACGTCGATTTCGTGTTCGAGCACCCGGGCGAGCAGACCTTTCCGCTGAGCTGCTTCGTGGTGAAGCGCGGCGGCATGGTCGTGTTCTGCGCCGGCACGACCGGCTTCAACCTGACCTTCGACGCGCGCTTCGTCTGGATGCGCCAGAAGCGCATCCAGGGCAGCCACTTCGCCAACCTGCTGCAGGCGAGCCAGGCCAACCGCCTGGTGGTCGAGCGGCGCATCGACCCATGCCTGTCCGAGGTGTTCTCCTGGGCCGACATCCCGCGCGCCCATACCAAGATGATGAAGAACCAGCACAAGCCCGGCAACATGGCCGTGCTGGTCCAGGCGAAGCACCCCGGCATGAAGACGTTGGACGACGCCATTCACGCCTGACCGTCATTTCCATGCGAAAACTACGCTTATAGTATCGCCGTCATGGCCGGGCTCGATCCGGCCATCCACGCCTTCGAGCGGTATGGCTTCGTCGCCGAGCGGCGCCGCGTGGATGCCCGGATCGAGCCCGGGCATGACGGACCATGTGTCGAGTATCAATTGGATATACCGATGAATTCTTCCCCGCTGCTGCTGCCCGACCTGCTTGCCCTGACCGCCGCTGCCGCCGATTCGGCCGATCGCCTCGTCGCCTCCGGCCAAGGCGCCGTCGCCGCATTGGTGGCACCCGGCGGCACCGTCGATGCAGACCTGCTGGAGCAGCACCAATATGCCGCGCACGGGCTTGCCTGGGTCTCGACCTATGCCAGGGCACTGCGCGAGATGCGCGCCTGGGCGCTGCGGCTCGACGCGACCGGGCGGCTGGGAGAACTCGAAAGCCTGATCCTGCAGGTTGCGTTCGGCGAATACCTGGCCCAGCTCGAGGGCGGCGTGCCGTTGAGCCAGGTCGAGATGATCCGTCCGGCCGACCTCGGCATCGATGCGGAAGAGGTCGCGACCTTCCGCACCGGTCCCGTCCGCAGCCTGATCGCGGCCGGCACGGCGGCCGCGGCCCGCGTGCGGATCGCCCAGCTGATCCAAGGCGCGCTCGACGGCGGCAGCTTCGGCGACGAGGCGCTCGACGATGAGACCCTGGTCCTGGTGCGCGACCAGTTCCGCCGTTTCGGCGCCGAGGCGGTCGAGCCCCACGCCCATGATTGGCACCTGAAGGACGAGCTGATCCCGATCGAGGTCGTGGACCAGATGGCCGAGCTGGGCGTGTTCGGCCTGACCATCCCCGAGGAATTCGGCGGCCTGGGCATGGGCAAGCTCGCCATGTGCGTCGTGACCGAGGAACTGTCCAAGGCCTATATCGGCGTGGGCTCGCTCGGCACCCGGTCCGAGATCGCGGCCGAACTCATTCGCCTGGGCGGGACCCAGGCCCAGAAGGAGCATTACCTGCCCCGGATCGCGTCCGGGGAGATCCTGCCGACCGCGGTCTTCACCGAGCCCAACACGGGCTCCGACCTGGGCTCGCTGCGCACCCGTGCGATGCTCGACGGCGACCATTACGCGGTGACCGGCAACAAGACCTGGATCACCCATGCCAGCCGCTCCGACCTCATGACCTTGCTGGCCCGGACCGATGCCAAGGACGGCGGTTACAAGGGCCTGTCGATGTTCCTGGCCGAGAAGCCGCGCGGCACCGAGGCGGACCCGTTCCCCGCGCCGGGCATGACCGGCGGCGAGATCAAGGTGCTGGGCTATCGCGGCATGAAGGAATATGAGCTGGGCTTCGACGGCTTCACGGTGCCGGCCGCCAACCTCTTGGGCGGGGTCGAGGGCCAGGGCTTCAAGCAGCTGATGGCGACGTTCGAGAGTGCGCGCGTCCAGACGGCGGCCCGCGCCGTCGGCGTCGCCCAGAACGCGCTCGAGATCGGGTTGCGCTATGCGCTCGACCGGGTCCAGTTCGGCAAGGCGCTGGTGAATTTTCCGCGCGTCGCCGGCAAGCTCGCCTGGATGGCGGTCGAGACCATGGTGGCCCGCCAGCTGACCTATTTCGCCGCGCGCGAGAAGGACGGCGACCGGCGGTGCGATATCGAGGCCGGGATGGCCAAGCTGCTCGCTGCCCGCGTCGCCTGGGCCAATGCCGACAATGCCCTGCAGATCCACGGCGGCAATGGCTACGCACTCGAATACAAGATCAGCCGGGTGCTGTGCGACGCCCGCATCCTGAATATCTTCGAGGGTGCGGCAGAGATCCAGGCGCAGGTCATCGCCCGCGGGCTGCTGGCGGGGCGGAATTGACGCGGTCAGTCCCAGGCGCGCGAGACCACCAGATCGAGCGCGGCAATGATGCGGTTGCCCTCCGTGGCAAGCGAGCCGACTTTCGGGCCAAGTTGGTCGAGAGCGATCGAAACGATCAGCAACGGGTGCAAGACGACCAGCCGATCTTCGACCTCGAACGTCGGGTTCAATCGCCCTTCGGCGAAAGAGATACCGGCCGCTGGCGTGAGCGGGACCACGACGCGCCGACCGGACGAGTCGAAGCGACGGGACTGAACGACGACGACGAACGGCAAATCCCGCTTCTGCGGCCCAATGTTTCGATGAACATCAAACTGCGCCATCAGAGCGGGGAATATTCATCGGCGAACGAACCATATTTGGCGTCGAACTCGTTCCAACCCTCGATCGCCCGATCGAGTGCGGCCTCCTGGTCGATCCGTCGCTTCTGTTCCTGCATCACGAAGTCGGCCAGCATCCGCTCGACCTGTTCCGACAAATTGCCGGTGAATTGCCGCGCCTTGGCGACCAGATCCTCGTTCAAAGACATGTTCACCGGCCGCTTGGCCGCATTTGCGTCGTAGCCCAAAGCCATGATGCACCTCCATGCGCATCATATGCGCACGATCGGCGTTGGGACAATCGCCCTAGAACATCCCCGCGCCGAGCATCGCCATGTGCAGCGTGTCGAGCGGGTCGTAGCTGATGACGCGCAGGGCCGGCAGCTGGGCGTCGATCGGGGCGAAGCCGGGAGCGAGCGCCTCGACCGCGCCGGCGAGCGACAGGCTGTCGAGTTCCTGGGCCAGCGCCACATGCGGGATCCAGTTGCCGGTCTCGTAGAACGGCCAGCGCACCGGCGCCAGGTCGGCGAAGGTGCTATGGAAGCTCTCGTGCAGCGCCAGCAGTTCCGGTCCGACGATCGGCGCCAGGAACAGGGTGCCGGACGGGCCGCCGAACACGCCGAGGCTGCCCAGGCGGATGGTCGGCGGGATTTGCGCCGCGGCCCACAGGTCGAGGCGCGGCGCCAGATCGGCGATATCCGCCGCCTCGTAGGCGGCGAGCGCCATATGCGGGGCGAGACCGGTCTGGCGATAGCTGGGCAAACCAGCACTATGCTCGAGCGTGCCGGCCATCCAATCCACGATGGCGGCGGCGCTGGGGTCCAGGTCGAGGATGATGGCGACGGCCACGGAGCGTCCGGCTCAGCGCTGCACGCGCGCGGCGAAGCGGCCGGCGGCGGGCTGGGAAAGTTCGGTGAACGAGGACGGGCGCATCGAGGGGCCTCGGCGACGGGAACGGGCGACGCGATCAGCATAGGGCGAACTGCCGCCGACGCAAAGCGCCAGAGCGGCCTGGGCACGACGGGATGCCGCGACTATATTCCCGCGGATGCACACTCTTCTCATCATCGGCATCGTCGTTGCCGCCCTCGCCACCCTGGCCGTGCTGGTTCGGGGTATCATCCAGATGATCAAGGGCAACGACGCCCGGCGCTCGAACAAATTCATGCAGATGCGCGTATTGCTGCAGGCGGCCGTGCTGATCCTGGTCGTGCTGTTCATGACGCTGTACCGTTAGGGACGCTGCCATGGTCACGCTGAACCGGATCTACACGCGCGGCGGCGATCAGGGCCAGACCTCGCTCGGCGACGGTCGACGGGTCGCCAAGCACGACATCCGGGTCGAGACCTACGGCACGGTCGACGAGGCCAATGCCGCGATCGGGCTCGCCCGGCTGCACAGCCTGGACGACGCCTCAACCGACGCGATGCTGTCGCGCATCCAGAACGACCTGTTCGATCTGGGCGCCGACCTGTGCACGCCCGAGGATGGCCGCAAGCACGAGGGCGCGCTCAGGATCGTGGCTGCCCAGGTCGATCGGCTGGAACGCGAGATCGACGCGCTCAATGCCGATCTGGCGCCGCTCACCTCCTTCATCCTGCCCGGCGGCACGCCGCTCGCCGCCTATCTGCACCTGGCGCGCACCGTGACGCGCCGGGCCGAGCGGCTGGTGACGGCGCTGGCCGCGGCGGAACCGGTCAATCCCGAGGCGGTCAAATACCTCAATCGTCTCAGCGATCACCTGTTCGTGCTCGGCCGCCACGTCAATGACGGCGGCTCGCGCGACGTGCTGTGGGTGCCTGGTGGCAATCGCTAGTTCCGCTTTTCCGGGCGCGAATTGACTTGCGCGCACCCTCTCCCTATCGTCCGCGGTCCAGAGATGACCGCGCGATCCGGCGCCGGCCCGCTTGTTCTGGCCGGCCCGCCGCGTTTGCTGAAGCCGTCGGGGGCAACCCCGATCAACGATAACCTGCCGCAAGGCCGGCGCGCCCGTTTCCCGAGGCCGCGCCCGGTCGGAGTGAACCGATGAAAGTGCTCGTCGCCGTCAAGCGGGTGGTCGACTACAACGTCAAGATCCGCGTGAAGGCGGACAAGACGGGGGTCGAAACCGCCAACGTCAAGTTCTCCATGAATCCGTTCGACGAGATCGCCGTCGAGGAAGCCGTGCGGCTCAAGGAAGCCGGCAAGGCGACCGAGGTGGTCGTGGTGTCCATGGGCCCGGCCCAGGCCCAGGAAACCATCCGCACGGCACTCGCCATGGGCGCCGATCGCGGCATCCACGTCCAGACCGATGCCGAGCTGCAGCCATTGGCGGTCGCCAAGCTGTTGAAGGCGATCGTCGACAAGGAAACCCCGACCCTGGTCATCGTCGGCAAGCAGGCCATCGACGACGATTGCAGCCAGACCGGCCAGATGCTGTCGGCGCTCCTGGGCTGGTCCCAGGGCACCTTCGCGTCCAAGGTCGACCTCAAGGACGGCACGGTCGCGGTCACCCGCGAAGTCGACGGCGGCCTCGAGACCGTCGACCTCAAGCTGCCGGCGGTGGTCACGACCGACCTGCGCCTGAACGAGCCGCGCTACGCCTCACTGCCCAACATCATGAAGGCGAAGAAGAAGCCGATCGAGCCGACCACGCCGGACGCGCTGGGCGTCGACGTGGCGCCGCGGCTGGCGACCCTCAAGGTCGAGGAACCGCCGAAGCGCCAGGGTGGCAAGAAGGTCGGCTCCATCGCCGAACTGGTCGACAAGCTGAAGAACGAGGCGAGGGTTATCTGATGGCACTCCTGGTCATTGCCGAGCATTCGAACGCGGAGCTGAAGCCCGCCACGCTCAACGTCGTCACGGCCGCCAAGGAGATCGGCGGCGACATCCACGTGCTGGTCGCCGGCTCCAATGCCAAGGCCGCCGCCGATGCCGCCGCCCAGATCGCCGGCGTCGCGAAGGTGCTGCTGGTCGACGCACCGATCTATGAGCATCGCCTGGCCGAAGACCTGGCCGCCCTCGTCGTCAAGCTGGCGCCTGACTACACCCATGTACTGGCGCCGGCGACCACCTCGGGCAAGAACTTCCTGCCGCGCGTCGCGGCCCTGCTCGACGTCGCCCAGATCTCGGACATCTCGGCGGTCGTGTCGGCCGACACGTTCGTGCGCCCGATCTATGCCGGCAACGCGCTGGCGACGGTGCAGTCCAAGGACGCGATCAAGATCATCACCGTGCGCGGCACCGGCTTCGCCGCGGCGGAAGCGACCGGCGGCAGCGCGCCGGTCGAGACGAGCGAAGCAGGTGCCGCGTCGGGCCTGTCCAGCTTCGTCAGCCAGGAGCTGTCGAAGTCGGAGCGGCCGGAACTGACCTCCGCCCGGGTCATCATCTCCGGCGGCCGCGGCATGCAGAACGGCGAGAACTTCAAGATGCTCGAAGAGGTCGCCGACAAGCTGGGCGCCGCCGTGGGCGCATCCCGTGCCGCGGTCGACGCCGGCTTCGTGCCGAACGACTACCAGGTCGGCCAGACCGGCAAGATCGTGGCCCCCGACCTCTATGTGGCGGTCGGCATCTCCGGCGCCATCCAGCATCTGGCCGGCATGAAGGACTCCAAGGTCATCGTCGCCATCAACAAGGACGAGGAAGCGCCGATCTTCCAGATCGCCGACTATGGCGTGGTCGGCGACCTGTTCAAGCTGGTGCCGGAACTGTCTGCGGAACTGGACAAGGTCAAGTAGCAGGACAAGCTATTCATCGTCATGGCTGGGCTCGACCCGGCCATCCACGCCTCCGGGCAACGTCCCGCAGGCACCGGGAGTGCCCGGGCAGACGCACGTGGATCTCCGGGTCAAGCCCGAGGATGATGGAGAGTTGAGAGAATGTCCGCATCGCTTCCCTGCTGACGGCGACGCCAAGGCTCGCTATGAATGATGGCGGCGCGGGAGCAATCCTGCGCCGTCCTCGTTTTGCCGCACGCGCCGGCGGAGCGACCAGTTCCTTCGAATGAGGCGGTCATGATTTCTCGTATCGGTGTCATCGGGGCGGGCCAGATGGGCAGCGGCATCGCGCAGGTTTGCGCGCGGGCCGGCTACGAGGTTCGCCTCAACGACATGTCGGCCGAGGCGCTCGACCGGTCCCTCGCCGGCATCGCCGGCAATTTCGACCGGGCGATCGGCAAGGGCAAGCTGACCGAGGCCGAGCGCGACCAGGCGATGAGCCACATCCAGACCGGCACGGACTACGCCATGTTCGCCGAATGCGACCTGGTGATCGAAGCTGCGACCGAGAAGGAGGCGATCAAGCGCGAGATCTTCAAGCGGCTGATCCCCAGCCTCAAGGCGGACGCGATCATCGCGACCAACACTTCGTCGATCTCGATCACGCGGCTCGCCGCCTCCACCGACCGGCCCGGCAGCTTCATCGGCATGCATTTCATGAACCCGGTGCCGGTGATGGCGCTGGTCGAGCTGATCCGCGGCATCGCGACCGACGAGAAGACCTTCGCCTCCGTGCGGGAGCTGGCCGTCACGCTCGGCAAGCAGCCGGTCGCCGCCGAGGATTTTCCGGCCTTCATCGTCAATCGCGTGCTGCTGCCGATGATCAACGAGGCGGTCTACACGCTCTACGAGGGCGTGGGCTCGGTCGAGGCGATCGACACGGCGATGAAGCTCGGCGCCAATCATCCGATGGGGCCGCTCGAGCTGGCCGATTTCATCGGGCTCGATACCTGCCTTGCCATCATGCAGGTGCTGTATGAGGGCCTGGCCGACTCCAAGTATCGCCCCTGCCCGCTCTTGGTAAAATACGTCGAGGCCGGCTGGCTCGGCAAGAAGGCCGGCCGCGGCTTCTACGATTACCGCGGCGACGTGCCGGTTCCGACCCGCTGAATACTGGCGCCGCGCCGAATGCATTAAAAAATTTATATGCTTTGGGCCGGCTGCTTCAAGACGAGGCAGCCGGTTGGTCAAGCAATCGGCAATGCTGCACTGCGTCATAGCCTCGCCGTGATTGCATGGCGGCAATGCAGCCGGAACCGGGTCCTTGAGCGCGCGATGATTTGACTCGTCGCCGGGGTGGGTGATACCGACATCCAACCCTTCCAAGAGCCCTCCAAGGAGGCCCTATGCCACGCACGTCGATTGGCGATTGCAGCCTCTATGTCGAGCGACACGGGGACGGTTTCCCTGTTCTGCTGATTTCCGGCCTCGGCGGCCATGCCTCCTATTGGCAGCCGCAGGTTCCGGCCTTCTCCCGCGAATTCGGGGTCGTGCTGCACGACCATCGAGGCGTCGGCCAGTCCGACCACGTGAAGATGTCCTACACCGTCGACAAGATGGCGGCGGACGTCGTGGCCCTGATGGACGCGCTCGAGATCGAAAAGGCGCATATCGTCGGCCATTCGACCGGCGGCGCCATCGCCCAGATCCTGGCGATCGAGCACCCCAAGCGGGTGGCCGCCCTGATCATCGCGTCGAGCTGGCCCAAGCCGGACGCCTATTTCCGCCGCGAGTTCATGCTGCGCAAGGAGATCCTGAGCGGGCTCGGCCCCCAGGCCTATGTGCAGCAGGCGAGCCTGATGCTGTATCCGGCCGCCTGGGTTGCGGAGCATAACGAGGCGCTGCGCAGCTACGAGGCGCAGATGATCGCCAGCTTCCCGCCGGCCGAGGTCATGCTGAGCCGCATCGATGCGATCATGGCGTTCGACCGCTCCAAGGACCTGGCCCGGATCAAGGCCCCGACCCTGATCGTCGGCGCTGCCGACGACCTGGTGATCCCGGCCTATCACAGCGAGGCCCTGGCACGCGCCATCCCCGATGCCGAGCTGAAGATGTTCGCCGGCGGCGGCCACGCCTTCACTCAGGTCAAACCGCGCGACTTCAATCAGGCGGTCCTGCCGTTTCTGCAGGCGCACACGCCGACGTAAAGGCGATGCTTCGTCTTTCGGCGAAAGCACGTAGGTTAATAATATTCCATCAAGCCCGGCCATGACGGGGTGAGCCAGATCGGGATGACGGTGAAGCTCACCCCAGAAAACCCAGCACAGCGGTCGGCAAGTTGAACAGGCCGTGCAGGCCGACGCCGAACCAGAAGCCAAAGCTGCGGTCTTGGTGGCGCCAGGCCAGATAGACCGCCGCCGTGAAGAAATAGGCTCCCAGCAGGAACAGGGCCTCAGGAGGCCGGGTCGAGTGCAGCAGGGTCGCAGCCAAGGCGGCGATGAACGAGACCCGCAGGGGCGCCCGGTTCCGGGCCGAGATCAGATCGATCAGCAGCAGATAGACCGCATTCTCGACCAGCGGCAATAGCAGCACCGTGGCGAGCAGGGTCGCGAGCGAACCCATCGCATGGGGATCGGGCAGCCGATTGGACGCCGTCGTGACCAGCAGGGCGACACCCGAACCCCACCAGAGGTTCACCAGCCGCAGGCTGCATGCCATATAGTCCCGCTTCGACACCGATACGTCGAACATCGGCTCGATCAGGTTCAGGCTTCTGGCGATGTCGGTCATTTTCCGTCTCACCGATCGACATCCCTGTCCGCCGGACGTCATGCCTCGGCGGGCGCCGCAGCGCGAGCGAGACCATGGCATCGCGGCCGCGATCGGGCGTGTGACCGGCGCCACAGAGGCAACCTCGCGATGCCGACGGGGGGCCGAATGAAAACGCCGGGCGACCCGCCAAGGGCCGCCCGGCGTCCGGCCGGATCGAAAGGACGAAGCGGAGAGTCAGGTCCCGGTCTTGACGCCCTTCTTGGTCAGCGCATCGAGCTGGCCTTGCAGACTGTTGAGCCGCTCGGTCAGTTCCTGGATGCCCTGGGCGGGCGCCGGCGCTTCGCCCGCGACCGCTTCGCCGCCGGCAGCGAGTTCCCCCTCGACGCCGAACGGCGTGAACATCTTCATCGCCTTTTCGAACAGCGCCATGTTCTGCTTGCCCATGTCCTCGAACGAGGCGAACGGGAACAGGCCGCCGAACGAACCGCCGACACTCTTCGCCAGCTGTTCCTGGTTGCGGGCAAAGGATTTCATGGTGAATTCGAGATAGCGCGGCACCAACCATTCCATGTTGTTGCCGTAGAAGCCGATGATCTGGCGCAGGAAGCTGATGGGCAGCAGGTTCTGGCCCTTCTGCTCTTCCTCGACGATGATCTGGGTCAGCACCGAGCGGGTGATATCCTCGCCGTTCTTGGCGTCGTAGACGATGAAATCACCGCCCAGCCGAACCATCTGGCTGAGATTATCGAGGGTCACGTAGCTCGAAGTGGAGGTATTGTAGAGCCGGCGATTAGCGTATTTCTTGATGATGACGGGAGCCGGGTCACTCTGCGGTTTGGCATTCATCGAAGGGCTACCTTGGCAACGTTTTTTGCAGCTATGTTGCGCAGCATAACAGAAGCGGAAGCGGTTTCCCCACCCCCAATTATGGGGCGCTTCCGTAATTGCTCCGACCTTTTTGCCAGGTATAGTCCAATTCATGTCGAAGCCGCCGGATCTCGAAGCCCTGGCTCGCCGCTATGTCGAACTGTGGCAGGACCAGATCGCCGCGACCGCGGTCGATCCGGAACTGACCGACGGGCTGACGCGGATGATGCAGATGGTCGGCGGCGGCATGGCGGCCCAGCTCGGCCTCTGGCAGGCGCTGTGGCCCGATCTGGCCGCCCGCGCCGCGACCCCGCGGCCGTCCGCATCCGCCACCCCGCCGGAAGGTCCCGGGCATGACCGCGCCGAAGCCGCCGCCCCCGGACCCCAGGTCCAGCCCAGAGCCCGGCCCGAAGCGCCAGGGCCCACGCCCGTTGCCGGCGCACCTGCTGACGGCGGGCACGACGTGGCACAGCTCCAGGCTCGCCTTGCCCTTCTTGAAGAGCGGCTTGCTTCGCTGGAAGGCGGATCTCGGCCCGCGCGCCGAGGCCCTCGCCCACGAGCTGGACGCCGTAGCGCTCCCTGATTTCTCGGCGGCGGTCGAAAGCGTGCTGGCCCAGCGCGCGGATCGCTTCGCCGCCGGCATCGAGGCCTATCGCGGCCATCCCTACCGACGCGACCTGGCCGACCCTCCCGAGATCTGGCGCGAGGGCACGACGCGATTGCTGGATTATGGTCCGGACGGTGGCCGCCCCGTCCTGATCGTCCCCTCGCTCATCAACCGTTTCCACGTGCTCGACCTGGCGCCGGGCCGCAGCCTGCTGCGTCACCTCGTCGGCCGCGGCATCCGGCCGCTGCTGGTCGACTGGGACCGGCCTGGCGAGGCGGAACGCGGCTTCGACCTGACCGCCTATGTCGCCGGCCGGCTGGATGGCGCGTTCGATGCGGCGCTCGACCATGTGGGCGGGCCGCTGGGCGTCGCGGGCTATTGCATGGGCGGCCTGTTGGCGCTGGCGCTGGCGCAACGCCGCCGGCGCGACGTGGCCGCCCTGGCCCTGCTCGCCACACCGTGGGATTTCCAGGCCGGCAACGAGGCCTATGCCCGGTTCGTCTCGGCGCTGGTCGGTCCGGCCGAGTTGGCGTTCGGAGCGCTCGGCTGGGTTCCGACCGACATGCTGCAGGCCCTGTTCTTCATGGCCGACCCCCATCTGGCCATGCGCAAGTTCACCCGCTTCGCCGATCTCGAACCGGCGTCGCGCGCGGCGTTGGATTTCGTCGCGACCGAGGATTGGCTGAACGACGGCGTTCCGCTGTCGCTGCCGACCGCCAAGGACTGTTTCGGCGGCTGGTATGGGGAGAATTTGCCGCTGCGCGGCGCCTGGCGCGTCGCGGGCCGCCCGGTGGCGCCGGAACGGTTCGACCGGCCGACCCTGATCATCGCGCCGGCGCGCGACCGGCTGGTCCCGCCGGCCTCGGCCCGGCCGCTCGCGGCACTGATCCCCGGTGCCGAGATGATCGAGCCCGACCTGGGCCACATCGGCCTGATCGTCGCCGGCCGCGCGCAGGATGCGGTCTGGACCCCGCTGGCGGATTGGCTGGAGCGAACGATGCCACGGCCTCGGTGACTTCCCGGAAGACCAGGGTTGTCGGCACTCCGCCTGCGACCGGCGCCCGACGCCGATAAAGACTTCCGGCCGTCAGCCGATCAGGATCAGGCGCGATGCGATGACGACGACCCCGATGGCGAAGGCGACCACGAGCCAGCGGCCGTCGAGTTGCCAGGTCCGTCCGCGGAAGACGATCTTGCCCAGCATCGTCTTGGCGAGCGTCGGCCGGCTCAACACCGGCTTGGCCGCCGGGGCGGCGGCCCGGCCCTTGCCCAGCAGGCCGACCAAGCGGGCTGACAGTTTGGGGATTTCCGAGGGAACCGAGACGAGGCCGCTCGTTCGCCCGATCATGTGGGATATCGCAGTCACTGCGGACGCGGATGGCAAGGCGGCCAGGCGAGACGCCTCGTCCCACGGGTCGAGCTCCAGCCGGGTCAAGGCCGAGGCCATCGACATCGGCATGCCATTGCCCTGCTCGCCTATTTCGGCAAACAGAAACGCGTCATATCTCGAATCGAGAACATGATAATCCGAAACGCCACCCATTGATGTCGCTCCACGATATCTTTGAATTTCAGGACTCCATAAATGGATATTTAATCGCGCAAATCAAGATCGACCGTTTTCATTCCGATTTTATTCAATATTTCGTTCGAATCGGGGACAGATTTAAAATTGATCGGAACGATTATGCAGCCGGGGAATTTATGTTCGTCCGGCGTCGCGCGCCGCCACGGCATACAGGACCGTGGGCGGCAGCGGTCCGGCGCGATTTCATGAAATTGCCATGAATGTGGCCGACGGTGCGTTTCCGTCGTCAATCCGCTGACAAGTCGGATCATTTGTCGCGCGACCGCACCGTCGGGGCTGGACGGCCCTTTTCGGCCCCCCTTATGGTAGCGTCGAGACGTTAGACCCGTCGGTGGCCAAGCCTGGCCAACAGGCATCGCCGGCGAGCATCCCTGAATTTCCCGGAGGAGCCATCCCATGTCGGACGTCATCATCGCCGGAGCGGCCCGTACGCCCGTCGGCAGCTTCAACGGCGCCCTCGCCAGCGTGCCGGCCCATTACCTGGGCGAAACCGTGATCCGCGAAGTGCTCGCCCGCTCCGGCGTCGAGCCGGGTGAAGTGAGCGAGGTCATCCTGGGCCAGGTGCTGACGGCGGCCCAGGGCCAGAATCCGGCGCGCCAGGCCTCGATCAACGCCGGCCTGCCGATCGAGACCACGGCCTGGGGATTGAACCAGGTGTGCGGCTCCGGCCTGCGCGCGGCCGCCCTCGGCTTCCAGGCGATCCGCAACGGCGACAGCTCGATCGTCATCGCCGGCGGCCAGGAGAGCATGAGCCAGTCGGTCCATGGCATGCACCTGCGCAATGGCGTGCGCATGGGCGACGCCCAGATGATCGACACCATGATCCGCGACGGCCTGTGGGATGCCTTCAACGGTTACCACATGGGCACCACGGCCGAGAACGTGGCCGAGAAGTACCAGATCACCCGCGAACAGCAGGACGAGTTCGCGCTAGGTTCCCAGCTGAAGGCGTCGAAGGCGATCGAGTCCGGCCGGTTCAAGGACGAGATCGTTCCGGTCAAGATCTCGACCCGCAAGGGCGACGTGATGGTCGATACCGACGAATATCCCAAGGCCGGGTCGACCATCGAGGCCCTGGCCAAGCTGCGGCCGGCCTTTTCCAAGACCGGCACGGTGACCGCCGGCAACGCGTCCGGCATCAACGACGGCGCCGCCGCCGTGTTGCTGATGAGCGCTGCGGATGCCGCCAAGCGGGGTATCAAGCCGATCGCCCGCATCGTGTCCTGGGCTACCGCCGGCGTCGATCCGTCGATCATGGGCACCGGGCCGATCCCGGCGAGCCGTGCCGCCCTGAAGAAGGCCGGCTGGACCCCCGACCAGCTCGACCTGATCGAAGCGAACGAGGCGTTCGCGGCCCAGGCCTGCGCGGTCAACAAGGACCTGGGCTGGGACACGTCCAAGGTCAACGTCAACGGCGGCGCCATCGCCATCGGCCACCCGATCGGCGCGTCGGGCGCCCGCGTGCTGGTGACCCTGCTGCACGAGATGCAGAAGCGCGGCGCCAAGAAAGGCCTGACCACGCTGTGCATCGGCGGCGGCATGGGCATCGCCATGTGCGTGGAGTGCGAATAGCAAAGGGGCTACCGCCAAGCGCTCTTTCTATACCGTCGTTCCCGCCTGCGCGGGAATGACGGTAAGTTCAACCAAACCCCGGCGGTCAACGACCGGCGTCTAGGCAGGGAGAGTACGAATGGGACGTGTCGCAGTCGTTACGGGCGGGACCCGCGGTATCGGAGCCGCGATCAGCATCGCGCTGAAGAATGCCGGCTACAACGTCGCCGCCAATTTCGGCGGCAACGAGGATGTCGCGCGCGCCTTCACGGCGGAAACCGGCATTCCGACCTATAAGTTCGACGTCTCGGACTTCGCTGCGGTCAAGGCCGGCATCGAGAAGGTCACGGCCGAGCTGGGGCCGGTCGAGGTCGTGGTCAACAACGCCGGCATCACCCGCGACGGCACGATCCACAAGATGTCGCCGGAGCAATGGGCCGAGGTGATCAACACCAACCTCGCCTCATGCTTCAACCTCGCCCGCGTGGTGATCGACGGCATGCGCGAGCGCAATTTCGGCCGCATCGTCAACATCGGCTCGATCAACGGCCAGGCCGGCCAATACGGCCAGGTCAACTATGCCGCAGCCAAGTCGGGTATCCACGGCTTCACCAAGGCGCTCGCCCAGGAAGGTGCGGCCAAGGGCATTACGGTCAACGCCATCGCCCCCGGTTATATCGATACCGAAATGGTTCGGTCGGTGCCGCCGAACGTGCTGGAAAAGATCGTCGCCAAGATCCCGGTCGGCCGCCTCGGCCAGGCGAGCGAGATCGCGCGCGGCGTGCTGTTCCTGGTCGCCGACGAGGCCGGCTTCGTCACCGGCTCGACCCTGTCGATCAACGGCGGACAGCATATGTATTGATCCGGCGGGTGGACGGTGGGATCACTCCACCGTCCACTCTTTTCCACGGCCCCATGACCGACCTTTCCGCATCCGCTCCCCGGCTCGCCGCACGCAATCGCGCCACGGCGATCGGTGGTATCGCCATCCTGCTCTGGGCGTCGCTGGCCCTGCTGGCGACGCTGGTCGGGCCGATCCCGCCGTTCCAGCTCGTCGCCATGAGCTTCGGCATCGCCTTTGCCGGCACCGTCGCCCTCTGGCTGGTCCGGGGCGAAGCCATCGCCGCCCACCTGCGCCAGCGGCCCGTGGTCTGGCTGCTCGGCATCGGCGGGTTGTTCGGCTATCACTTCCTGTATTTCGTGGCGGTCGGTTCCGTGCCGCCGGTCGAGGCGAGCCTGCTCAATTACCTCTGGCCGTTGCTGATCGTGCTGTTCTCCGGCCTCGTGACCGGCGAACGGCTGCGCTGGTGGCACGTGTTGGGCGCGCTGTGCGGCCTGTTCGGCGTCGTCGTGCTGGTCACCCGGGGCTTCGCAGCCGACCTGAGCTTCGGCCAGGGCGCCATGACCGGCTATGCCGCAGCGCTGGGCGCCGCGGTGATCTGGGCCGCCTATTCGGTGGTCAGCCGGACGTTCGGCGAGGTGCCGACCGACGCGGTCGGCGGCTTCTGCGGCGCCACCGCCGTCCTGGCATTGCTCTGCCATCTCGTGCTGGAGCCCACGGTCTGGCCGACCTCGCCGCTCGCCTGGGGCGCGGTCCTGCTGCTGGGCCTGGGTCCGGTCGGCGGCGCATTCTTCGCGTGGGACCATGGCGTGAAGCGCGGCAACATCCGCGCGCTGTCCGGGCTCAGCTATGGCACGGCGCTGATGTCGACCCTGCTGCTGATCGCCGCCCGCAAGGCCGAAGCGACGCCGGCGGTCGGCATCGCCTGCCTCGCCATCGTCGGCGGCGCCGTGCTGGCGTCGCGCGACCTGTGGCATCGGCCGGCCGGCCCATGAACCCGCGCGAGCGTTTCAGCGCGGGCGAGGCCCGCCGCATTGCGCTCGGCGCCCAGGGCTTCGGCGTTGCCCGGCCCGAAACGCCCGAGGCGGGGCATTTCAAGAAGCTGACCCGGCGTCTAGGCGTGGTCCAGATCGATTCGGTCAACGTGCTGGCGCGCGCGCACTACCTGCCGGCCTTCTCGCGCCTCGGCGCCTACGAGACAGACCTGCTGCATCAGGCTGCCTATGCCGGCCGGCGGCGCCATCTGTTCGAATATTGGGCCCATGAGGCGTCCTACGTGCCCGTGGAATATTATCCGCTGCTGCGCTGGCGCATGGAGCGGGCCGCTTCCGGTTCCGACATCTATGGCGCCCTCGCGACGATCGCACGCGATCGGCCGGCCTATGTCGAGCAGATTTACGAGCAGGTGCGCCAGCGCGGGCCGATCGCCGCCGGCGACCTCGAGGGCGAAGCCGAAGAGCCGGGACCGCGTCCGGCCGCGGCCTCCGGCTGGTGGGGCTGGAGCGACGGCAAGCGGGCGATGGAGTACCTGTTCTGGGCCGGCCGGATCACGACCGCAAGCCGGCGCGGCTTCGAACGGCTCTACGACCTGACCGAGCGGGTGCTGCCGCGCGCCGTGCTGGCCGCCCCGGTGCCCGACGAAGCGGACGCCCAGCGCGAATTGATGGCGATCGCGTCCCGCGCGCTGGGCATCGCGACCGAGCCGGACCTGCGCGACTATTTCCGCCTGAAGCCGGAGGACAGCAAGGCGCGGCTGGCCGAGATGGTCGAGGCCGGCACGGTCCTGCCGGTCGCGGTCAAGGGCTGGAGCCAGCCGGCCTATCTGGACCCGGCGGCGCGCCTGCCACGCCGGATCACCGCGCGGACCCTGCTGTCGCCGTTCGACCCGCTGGTATTCGAGCGGACCCGGACCGAGCGCATGTGGGATTTCCGCTATCGCATCGAGATTTACGTGCCCGAGGCGAAACGGGTGCATGGCTATTACGTGCTGCCGTTCCTGCTGGGCGAAAAGCTGGTCGCGCGGGTCGATCTCAAGGCCGACCGGCAGAACCGCGTCCTGCTGGTGCCTGCTGCCCATGTCGAGGGCCATGCCGATCCGGTGGCAATAGCACCGCAATTGCACGAACATCTGGTCGAGTTGGCCGGCTGGCTGGGCCTGGAGCGTATCGAGATCGGCGCCCGCGGCGACCTCGCGCCGGCGCTCCAGCGCCATGCCCGGGACGGCATGCGCGGCGGTCCGATCAGCCAGACCGCATGATGATGAGCCGCCTGGCCCGTCCACGCCCATTTCTTGCTAGGACGACAGCGAAGCCGCCCTGCTGGATGATGCCATGGACGATCTGAGCCCCGCACCGCAAGCCGTCGAGCTGACCCGCGAATCGATCCAGGCCGGGGCGGTGATCCAAATCGCCAGCGCCAACGGCCTGCGCGTGCTGACCGACGCGGAACGTGCGGCCTCGATCGCCGAGACGCTCGCCGCCCGGCCGAAACGCTCGGATCCGTCCGGCGACCTGTGGCTGTTCGGCTATGGCTCGCTGATCTGGAACCCGGCGTTCCACTTCACCGAACGGCGCAAGGGCCGCATCCGCGGCTGGCATCGGCGCTTCTGCCTATGGACCCCGCTCGGCCGCGGCAGCCCGGAACGGCCGGGCCTGGTGCTGGGCCTGGAGCGCGGCGGCGCCTGCACCGGCATGGCGTTCTGCCTCGCATCCGACCAGATCGCCTGCGAACTGGACATCGTCTGGCGCCGCGAGATGCTGAGCGGCGCCTACAAACCGCGCTGGGTCCGGGTCGAAACCGCCGACGGCCCGGTCGACGCCGTCACTTTCACCATCGACCCGGCCAACCCGCGCTATGCCGGCCGGCTCGACGAGGACGAGATCGTGCGCGTGGTCGCGAGCGCGGTCGGTCGGCTCGGCCCCTGCACCGACTATCTGTTCAAGACCGCCGACGCGCTCGCCGAACTCGGCCTGACGGACCGCGCGCTCAACCGTCTGAAGCGCCGGGTCGAGGAACGGCTGGCCGCCCAGGCTTCGTAGAGCGCTGGCGATGGGAGGAGGTAGCCAGCGAGGATAGCGCCCGGGCTCCATCAGTCGAACCCTCGGATCGCTTCCAAGAGCCGATCGCAGGATCGGGCGAGGTTCCTCGCCGGCGTGGTCGCGACACCGAGCAGAAGCCCGGACTGGGCGCCATCAGGCGACACGTACCAGGCAGACAGCGGCGCCGGAGACATCCCGAACGCCGACACTTCACGC